>DATHIG010000458.1:0-9103 GCA_035490035.1 Actinomycetes bacterium | reverse complement strand
CGAGGCGAGCAGGCCGGCCTGGCTGGCCCGCCGCGGGTCGGCCCGGACGGCGACGGCCACTGGGCCCACCCACACCAGCAGACCGAGCGGCAGCAGCAGGCCGAGCCCGGCCACCACCTGCCGGTTGCGGTAGTTCACCCTGGCCAGGCTGGACCGGGCCAGCCCACCCAGCACCTGGGGTGCGGCCCAGAACCCGACCCCCCATCCGACCAGGACCCCGCACAGCGCCACCGGCAACGCCCGCATCAGCCCTCTTTCGCGGGAGGGGTGGGGTCGGGGTGGCCGTCGGGCGTGGGGCGCCAGGCCTTGCGGCGGCGCAGCTCGCGGGCGACGGCGCGGGCCTGGCGGGCGCGGTGGAGCAACCCGGCCAGGTCCTTGCCGGTGGCGTTGTGGCGCAGGTCGACCTCGACCTCCACGACCCGCAGGCCGGCCTGCAGGGCGTCCATGGTCATGGCCACCTCGACCCCGAACCCGGGCGCGAACGGCAGCAGGGCCGGCAGGGCCTCCCAGCGGACCGCCCGCTGGCCGGACAGCGGCTCGGCCATGCGCCGGCCGGTGGCTCTGGCCATGCCCCGCCGGGCCAGGCCCATGGCGACGCCGAACCCGCCGGCGCCCTGCTGGGCTGGCAGGTCGGCGATGGCCAGGTCGGCCTCGCCGGCCAGCACCGGCGCGAGCAGGCGATCGAGCCGGCCGGCGGTCTCGGCCAGGTCGGCGTCGGCCAGCAGCAGCACCGCCGGTTCGGGGCTGAGCCGCTCGGCGACCCGGCCCATGAGCGCGGCCAGCCCGGCGTTGAGGGCGCCGCCCTTGCCGAGGTTGCGGGGCAGGTCCAGGCAGTGGGCGCCCGCCTCGAGGGCGTTGGCCGCGGTGGCGTCGGACGAGCCGTCGCTGACCACCAGGACCTCGGCGACCCCGGGCAGGCCGCGCAGCGCCCGCACGGTCGCCCCGACCCGGTCGGCCTCGTTGCGCGCCGGGACCAGGGCAAGGGCCACGCCGGCGACGCCGTCCGCCGGGCCGGGGACCTGCCCTTCCGTCGGGGCGTCCCCCGACCCCTCGGGCCTCACGAGCCGTCGGCCTTCTCGGGAAGCAGGCCGGAGGCGCCGTCCTTGACCCCGTACTGGCCGGAGGTGCCCTGCTGGAGGCTGTCCTGGAGGGCCCTGACCAGGGCCAGCTGTCCGAAGTCGGTGTCGATGGCGTCGATACCGGACACCCGGCGGCTCACCTCCCGGTCGTTGCGCAGGGAGGTGACGAACGAGGTCGTGGGGGGGGTCCCGGCCGCCTCGGGCTCGACCCCGGCCAGCGGGCCGGTCGCGCGGGCCGAGAGCTGGCCGGCCAGCGGGACCAGGAACGCCTCGGGGACGATGGCCGCGCCATCGGCCGGGCCGATCAGCACGAAGATGGAGCCTGGGCGCGGGAATGGGTCGATGCCTCCTGCCAGCGGCCGGCTGAGCTTCAGGTCGGCCAGGAAGTCGGCGTCCTGGAGGCCGGTGAGCATGTCGGAGGCCCGCTGCTGGCTCTCCTGGGGCATGGCCGATGGCGTGGCCAGCCGGTCGGCCAGCTTCTTGACCAGCTCGCCGCGCAGGACCTCAGGGTCGGCGGCGTCGATGGTGAGCAGCCTTCCCAGCGCCGTCCGGTCGCCTTCGGCGCCGAGGGCGAGCCGGCCGTCGGCGAAGGTGACCTGGCCGTCGACCTCGGCCCCGGCGTCCTCCAGAACCTTGCGCATGCTGTCGCGCATGCCGCCGTCGACCTTGTCGGTGTCGACCAGCACCACCGGCCGGTCCTTGAGCCTGCCCTGCACCAGCTCGGGGAGGACGGCGGCGCCGAAGCTCTGCTGGCGGGCGAGCTTCCGCTTCAGGTCGACGTTCTGCCTGCTGTTCACCTCGCTCTCCTCGCGCACCCTCTGGCTGGTGGCCCGCAGGACCGAGACCGTCCCCTCCTGGAGGACGGTGCTGCCGACCACGATGCCGAGCGCCAGGGCGAGGAACACGGCCACCAGCGACACGATGTGGTAGCGCAGGCTGATCACGTCGGGAACACCTCCGCGCGGGAACGGCTCGTCCCCGCGCCTGTCAGACGAACAATGAACGGATCCGGTTGAAGAACACCCGCAGCAGCTCGAACAGGTCGGTCCAGACCAGCCGGACCGGCTCCGACACCAGCGAGATCGCCAGCATGGCGGCCAGGGCGGCCACGACCAGGAAGATCAGGTCGCTGCGGCGGACACCCTGCCGGTACAGGCGGTTCACGCCCTTGGCGTCCACCAGCTTGGGGCCGACCTTGAGCCTGGTCAGGAAGGTGGAGGCCATGCCGGGGCGGCCCTTGTCGAGGAACTCGACCATGCTGGCGTGGCTGCCGACGGCCACGATCAGGTCGCAGTCGGACTCGTAGGCCAGCAGCATCGCCATGTCCTCGCTGGTCCCGGCGCCCGGCAGGATCAGCGGCTCCAGCCCGAGCGCCTCGACGCGTTCCTTGCCGGGGGCGCGGCCGTCGGGATAGGCGTGGACGATGATCTCGGCCCCGCTGGTCAACGCCTCGTTGGTCACCGAGTCCATGTCCCCGAGGATCACGTCCGGCTTGAGGCCGACCTCCAGCAGGGCGTCAGCGCCGCCGTCGACCCCGATCAGGGCCGGGCGGAACTCCTGGATGTAGCCGCGCAGCGTCGACAGGTCCTTCTTGTAGTCGTGGCCGCGGACCACCACCAGCACGTGGCGGTCGCGCAGGCCGGTCTTGAGGGTGGGGATCTCGAGACCCTCCAGCAGCAGGTCGCGGTCGCGGCGGACGTAGGAGAGGGTGTTGAGGGTGAAGTCCTCCAGGGCGGTGGCCAGGTTGTCCTTGGCCGCCTCCAGGCGCTTGCGGACGTCCTCGGGCTGGAGCCACTCGCCGCTGGCGACCTCGACACCGTCCAGGCGGACCACCCCGTCGGGGTCGAGCTGGACCTCGGCCCCCTCCTGCAGCCCGAACACGGCCGGGCCGACCGCGTCCAGCAGCGGGACGCCCGCGTCGACCAGGATGCCCGGGCCGGCGTTGGGGTAGCGGCCGGACATGCTCTGGGCGGCGTTGACGACGGCGACCGGCCGCTTCTCGACCAGGGTATCGGCGGCCACCCGATCGATGTCGAGGTGGTCGATGACGGCCACATCCCCCGGCTTCAGCCGCTTGACCAGGTTCTTGGTCCGCTTGTCCAGGCGGACCGGGCCGACAAGGCCGGTCGGGTCCTGCCGGGGTGGCTCGCGGCGCCGGGGTCGCGCCGGGCGCAGCCTCATGGCCGTTCCCCGTCGCCGGCGGCGGTGGCTCCGTACCCGGCCGCGACCGGGGCATCGCTGCTCTTGGCGGCCGTGGCCGCCGCCAGGAGCTCCTCGGCGTGGGCCTGGGCCAGGCCGGATCCCTCCATGCCGGCCAGCATCCGCGACAGCTCACCGACCCGTCCAGCGTCATCCAGCAGGCGGAGGTCGGTACTGGTGGACCCGTCGACCGAGCGCTTCTCGACGGTGAAATGACGGTCGGCGTGGGCGGCGATCTGGGGCAGGTGGGTGACGACCAGCACCTGGTGGTGGCGGGCGAGCTGGGCCAGCCGGCGGCCGACGGCGGCGGCGGTGCGGCCGCCGACTCCGGCGTCGACCTCGTCGAACACCAGCGTCGGGGTGCGGTCGATCCCGGCCAGCACGACCCGCAGGGCGAGCATGACCCGCGACAGCTCCCCACCGGAGGCGGCCCGGGCCAGCGGCCGCAGGGGCGCACCCGGGTGGGCGGCCAGCTGGATCTCGACCCGGTCCAGGCCGTCGTCGGTGGCGGCCAGGCGGCGGCCGTCAAGCTCCAGGCCGTCGTCGTCGGCGTCCTGCTCGACCGCGACCCGGACCTCGGCGCTGGGCATGGCCAGGTCGGCCAGCTCGACCCGGAGCGACTCGCCGAGCCGTGCGGCGGCCTCCTGCCGGGCGGCGGTCAGGGCGGCGCCGATTCCGGCCAGGCCGCGCCGGAGCTCGCCCGCCTCGGCCTCCAGGGCCTCCGAGCGGAGCGTCCCGCCCTCCAGCTCGGCCAGCCGCCCGGCCGCCTGGTCGGCGAAGGCGAGCACGGCCGCCTCGTCGTCGCCGTACTTGCGCTCGAGGTCGCGGAGCAGGGCGATGCGGGCCTGGACCTGCTCGAGCCGGGCCGGGTCGACCAGGACCGACTCGGCGTAGGCGCGCAGGCTGGAGGCGAGGTCGTCGACCTCGGCCGCCAGGGCCTGCCCACGCGCGGCCAGCTCGCCGAGGGCCGGGTCGTGGCCGCCCGGCCCGTGCACCGCCCTGGCCGCTGCGCCAAGGGCGGTGGCCGCGCCGGCGTCCTCGTCACCGTCCAGGAGCTGGTGGGCGAGGGCGGCCGCCTGCTGCAGGGCGTCGGCGTTGGCCAGGCGCTCCGCCTCGGCGGCCAGCTCGGCCGACTCCCCCACCCGGACCCGGGCGGCGTTGATCTCGTCGAGCTGGTGGCCGAGCAGGTCGATCTCGCGGGCGCGCTCGCGGGCCATGGCCGCCAGCTCGTCCAGCTCGCGGCTGACCGCGCGCAGGCGGCGCCAGCCGGTGGCGAAGGCGGCCCGCGGGTCGAGCGCGGCGCTGCCGGCGAACCGGTCGAGCAGGTCGCGCTGGACGCCAGGGCGCAGCAGGTACTGGAACTCGTGCTGGCCGTGGACCTCGACCAGGGGCCGGATCACGTCGGCGACCGCCGCGACGGTGGCCATCCGGCCCTGGAGCTGGGCCCGGCTGCGCCCCTCGGCCAGGACCTGGCGGGCGACGACGACCTCGCCGTCCTCGTCGGTGAGCCCGGCGGTGGCCAGGGCGGCGGCCACCTCCTCGTCGCCGTCGGTGAGCAGGCGGCCTTCGACCAGCGCGGCCGGCCGCCCGGCACGGACCGCGCCAGGGTCGGCCCGCCCCCCGAGCAGCAGCGAGAGGGCGTCGACGACCATGGTCTTGCCGGCGCCGGTCTCACCGGTGAGCACGTTGAGGCCGGCCGAGACCTCGAGGTGGGCATCATCGATGACCCCGAGGTCGCGGATGCGAAGCTCGGCTAACATCACCTGCGATTCTAGCCCGCCACGCCACCAGAGCCCCCACGCCGTGCACAGCCCTCAACGGTTCGGGAGCTTCGCGACCTTTGTCGGCCGATAGAACGTCGGGTCAGAGCTTGTCGGTGGCGGCCGGGTCGGCCAGGCGGAACTTCGTACGGACCAGGCGGTAGAAGTCGGCAGGCTCGATCCGGACCAGCAGCGCGTCGTGGCGGCCGCGGCGAACCTCGACCACCGCGCCGGGAGGCAGCTCGCGCACGGCCCGGCCGTCGACGCTCTCGATCACCGGGTTGTCCGGGAGCACCTCCAGCCGCACCGCCTCGTCGGGGTGCAGCACCAGCGATCGGTTGAACACCATGTGGGGCGCGATCGGGGTGAGCAGCAGCGCGTCCAGCCGGGGGGAGACGATCGGGCCCCCGGCCGAGAAGCTGTACGCGGTCGAGCCGGTCGGCGAGGCCACCATGACCCCGTCGGCGGCGTAGCGGGCGAACGGGCCGCCGTCGCCCAGGCGGACCGCGACCGCAGCCAGCCGCTCCCTCGCCGCCTTCTCGAGCACCACGTCGTTGACGGCCAGGTCCTCGGCCACCTCCTGGCCGTCCACCACCACCTTGGCGGCCAGGGTGGTGCGGCGATCGACCCGGTAGCGTCCGGCCAGGACCGCTTCGAGTGCGGCCGCCAGGCCATTGGGCTCCACCTCGGCCAGGAAGCCGAGCCGGCCGGCGTTGACCCCCAGTGCCGGCACCTGGGCCGTCAGGATCAGGCCGAGAGCTCGCAGCAGGGTGCCGTCCCCGCCCAGCGCGACCACCAGGTCCAGCCCGGTCGGGAACTCCGACGGCTCGAGGCAGGGCACCTCATCGTCGAAGCAGTGGCGCTCCGAGGCCAGGGCCCGCAGCTCGATCCCGTGCTCGTCGGCCCAGCCGGCCAGCTGCTTGGCGAGCTCCGCGGCCGGCGGCCGCCCCGGGTGCACCACCACCCCGACCCGCCGCACCCGACG
The DNA here is from genome assembly GCA_035490035.1 of Actinomycetes bacterium. GTDB lineage: Bacteria > Actinomycetota > CALGFH01 > CALGFH01 > CALGFH01 > CALGFH01. The sequence continues at coordinate 3,080 of DATHIG010000458.1, read as the reverse complement.
CGCCGGGTCATCCCCTTCGGTTCCCCGGATCTCCTGGCGGCTCACCCGGCGGCTCCCGGGAGGGTGGCGCCCTCGTCCACGGCGGCCCGGAGCTCGGCCTCGTCCAGCGGGGACGCGCCGGAGCGCAGGTGGAGGAACAGCTCGAGGTTGCCGGCCGGGCCGGGGAGTGGGGAAGGGCAGACCCCGGCCACTCCGAGCCCCACGGCGGCGGCGGCATCGGCAACGCCCCGGACGGCCGCGGCCCTCGCCGCCGGGTCGCGGACCACCCCGCCCCGGCCCACCGCCTCCCGGCCCGCCTCGAACTGGGGTTTGACCAACAGCACCAGGTCGCCATCGTCCCGTGTCAGCTCGGCCAGGACCGGCAGGACCAGGCGCAGCGAGATGAACGACAGGTCGGCGACGGTCAGGTCGACCTGGCCGCCGAGCAGCCCGGCATCCAGCGCGCGCACGTTGGTCCGGTCGAGCACCCTGACCCGCGGGTCCTGCCGCAGGCGGAGGTCCAGCTGGCCGTAGCCGACGTCGACGGCCACCACCCCGGCGGCGCCCCCGGCCAGCAGGACGTCGGTGAACCCACCGGTCGAGGCGCCGGCATCGAGGCAGCGGCGGCCGGCCACGGCAACGCCCAGCCGCTCGAGAGCCGGCGCGAGCTTGTCGCCCCCGCGGCTCGCCCAGCGGCGCGCCGGGCCGGCGATGGCGACCGGGTCGGCGGTGGAGACCATGGTCGACGGCTTGGCCGCGACCGCGCCGCCGACCAGAACCTGCCCGGCCCGGATGGCGGCGCTGGCCGCCTCCCTGCTCGGGGCCAGACCGCGCCGGACCAGCTCGCGGTCCAGCCGCACCCGGGACGCCACCCGGCCCTACAGCGCCTCGAGCCGCTGCAGCTCGGCCAGGATGGCGGCGTTGACCGCCTCGAATGCCTCCGCGTGCGACGCCGGGTCGGCCTCGTCCAGGCCGGCAAGGGCCGTCTCGACCTCGTCTGCGGCCGGCTTGGCAGCCTCGTCCGGCGGCAGCGATCCACCTGGCTGGCTCACGGCACCTCCTCGGACTGCGACGACGCGGCCAGTATAGGTGGCAGCCCTCCGGCGCCGTGGCCGCGCCGGAGGCCCAACCAGGGCCGGGGCCCCTAGGTGCTGTCGTCTCCGGCGGGCTTGGACCCGGTCGAGCCCTTGGCGCGGCGGGAGCCGCCCGGCGAGGACGCCGTCGACCGCGAGCTCGTGCCCCCGGCGCGGGTCCGGGTCGCGGACTTGGCGGTCCCGGACGCCGTCGCGGAGGCGCCGGAGGAGCGGCTGGAGGTCGTCCGGCCGCGGGCCGCCGTGGTGGGGCTGGATCTGCGGCGGGTGGCGGCCGCCGGCTTGGCGGCCGCCGGCGTCGACTTCTGCGAGCGCTCGGCCGCCTGCTCGAGGGCGCGGACCCGCTGCTGCAACCGCGCGACCTCGTCCCTGGTGGCCATGCCGAGCACACCGAGCTGGCGCTTGACCTCCCGCTGGACCAGCCGGCCGAGGATCTCGCGGTTCTTCTGGGTCCGGCGCAACAGGTCCTCGGCCACCCGGCCGACCTGGGCGGACTGCACCTCGCCCTGCTTGGCGAGCAGCCCGGCGACCCGCTCGGCCTGGGTCCGGGTCAAGTCGCTGAGGCTCGCCAACGCCTGCAGGTACTGCTCCCTACCACTCGCCACCTCGCACCTCCAACGCGCGTCCGGCGCTCAGGATTCTGTCAGCGGCCCCTGAGCCGGTCAACGGCGACGGGCCGACCGGCAGACCGTGTGGTACAACCCGTCAGGCGACGGCGGTGCGAGGAGGGCGAGGGTTGGCGAGCAAGGCCGAGGTCGAGCGGCAGCTCGGGGCGCTCATGGCGCGTCTGGACGACAACGAGGCCAACGTGCGCTCGGCCATCCCGAGCCGCAAGGTCCTCCGCTGCGCCGTGCCCGACCTGGACGCGGCCTGGTTCTCGGTGGTCGAGAACGGGCACGTCTCCCAGCCGACCGAGACGTCGCCCGACGGCCCGGCCGACATCACCCTCCGGGTCGGCTCCGACGACCTGGTCGACCTGGTCGAGGGGCGCATCTCGTTCCTGTCGGCATTCACCTCGGGCAGGATCAAAGTGGACGCCAGCATCGTCGACCTGCTGCGACTGCGCAGCCTGCTGTAGCCGATGCTCAGCCTCATCCCGATCCACGACGACAACCCCACCCACCGGCCGGCGGTCGTCACCTGGACGCTCATCGCCATCAACGTGGTGGTGTTCTTCATCTCCCCGATCTCCCCGCTCGACATCGGCGGCGACGCCAACACCCCGGCGGGGTTCTGCCGGCAGATCGCCTTCTTCAGGGAGTGGGCGGCCATCCCGGTGGAGCTGCTCGAAAATGACCCGCTCGACGTGACCGCCGGCCCGCCGTCCGGCGACCGGTGCGAGCCCGTGCGGCCCGACTACCAGAAGGTCCCGGCCCTGTCGGTGCTCACGGCCATGTTCCTGCACGGCGGGCTGCTGCACCTGGCCGGCAACATGCTGTTCCTGTTCGTGTTCGGCAACAACGTCGAGGACCGGCTGGGACACCTGCGCTACCTGCTCTTCTACCTGGCCTGCGGGTACCTGGCCACCTACGGGTTCGCGCTGTCCGACCCGTCCAGCGACGAAACCCTTGTCGGGGCGTCGGGCGCCATCGCCGGCGTGCTCGGGGCCTACCTGCTGCTGTTCCCCCGGGCGCGGGTGACCAGCCTGGTCCCGTTCCTGTTCTTCCTGCCCGTCTGGCTGCCGGCCTGGGTGGTGCTCGGGTCCTGGTTCGTGCTCCAGTGGCTCTATTTCCAGGGCGCCGCCACCGCCCAGGGTGCCGGCGTCGCCTACCTGGCCCACGTGGTCGGCTTCGTCGCCGGGGTGGTCCTGGTCATGCTCCTCGGCGGCCTCCGAACCCGCCGCCCCCCACCTCGCCAACCCCCGCCCACCTGGTACTACAACCCCCGCTGACCGCCCGGCCAAGCAGCGGGCGCTCGCGCCCAGGCGACCGGGGTGCCGGAGCGGGTCCTGACCGCCCGGCCAAGCAGCGGGCTCGCGCCCGGGCCACCGGGGTGCCGGAGCGGGCTCGG
>DATHIG010000457.1:0-3150 GCA_035490035.1 Actinomycetes bacterium | reverse complement strand
CAAACGCGAACGAATCGCCAACTGTTGCTCGATCTCGGCCAGCCGACGCTGGGATGACGCGGCGGGGCTGGGCGGCTCAGCGCACCCGTGGCGGCCGCCGACGCCGGCTGACGAGCCGCCAGACGGCGGCCCACAGCCGGTGGGGCAGCGGTCGGCGGCGGGCGAAGACGATGGTGGCGACCCCCCGGTCGCCGTGACCGTGGCGGTCGGTCTGGGAGCCGGGGTCGGTCAACGCACGCCAGGCCTGATGGATGGCTGCGAACTGGGCGGCCGCGTCTGGCGAGGGGTTGGTGTCGGGGTGCAGGCCCCGGGCGGCCGCCCGGTAGGCGCGGCGAAGCTCGGCGGGCGACGCGTTGGGCTGGACGCGGAGGACCTCGTAGGGGGAGGGTGTGCGCGCCTGGGGTGGCCGGCCCAGGGAATGGTGGTCACGTGACATGTGATCTTGGTCTTTGTTGACTGGGTTGTCGGCTGTCATGGTAGGCGAGCAGTGACCGAGCAGCCCGGCGAGGCGCGGCTGGTCGCGCGGGCCGCGGCTGGCCGGCTGGATGCCTTCGAGGAGCTGGTGCGCCGCTACCAGCTGCCGGTCTACCGGGTGGCGCTGCGGATGCTCGGGGACCGGGCGGACGCCGAGGACGCCGCCCAGGACGCGTTCCTGCAGGCCTGGCAGGCGCTGCCGGGGTTCGCCGGTCGCAGCCGGTTCTCGACCTGGCTGTATCGCATCGTCACCAACCGGTGCCTTAACATCAGGCGGTCGGCCCGGCGCACTGAGCCGCTGCCCGAGGGCCTGGAGGGCGAGGCGCCGGCCAGCCGGCCCGACCAGATCGTGGAGGCGGCAAGCGAGCTGGAAGCGCTGGCGGAGGCGATCGCGAGGCTGTCACCCGAGCAGCGGGTGCCGCTTGTGCTGCGGACGTTCGAGGGCTGCTCGTATGAGGAGATCGCCGGGGTGCTCGGCATTAGCGTGGCGGCGGTGCGTGGGCGGCTGCACCGGGCGCGGCTTGAGTTGTTGGAGGCTATGCGACCATGGGCGTGATGACGGACCTGCATGCCGAGTTCCTGCCCTGCGGGGCCGAAGTCGCGGCGCTGGTCGAGCAGGTGGCCGACGGGCGGGCCGGCGAGCGCTCCGCCCACCAGGCCACCTGCCCGTACTGCCAGGCCGCCCTGGAGGAGTTGGGCCGGCTGTGGGCGCCGGTCGACCGGCTCGCCCGCGTCCCTGTGCGCGTGCCGGCCGGGTTGGCGGTGGCGGTGCTCGGCCGGGTCCGCGAGCTCGTCGGTGGTGGCGGCCAGGTGCTGCTGCGCGGTGGGCGGGGCGTGACCCGGGTGTCGGTGTGGGCGCTTGGGCGGATGGCTGCCCTTGCCGCCGCCGGTGTGCCCGGGGTGCGCGCGGTCCTCGGCCGGGTGGTGAACGCGCGGGGGGAGCCACGATCGGGCCGGCCACCGGTGGCAGTCGAACTTGAGGTGGTGACCGGGTACGGGGACAGCGCCGTCGAGGTCGGGGAGGCGGTGCGGCGTCGGGTCCGGGCTGAGCTGGCCGCCCTTGCCGGGGTGGATGCCGAGACGGTCGACGTGACCGTCGAGGATGTCGCCGGACCCGAGTGGGTCACCGGCCGGCGCGTCCCGGCGGTGCGTGATGATCGCGGCTCGGCCGGTTCTAACTGAGTGAGGGCGCGTCCCGGCTTGGCCACGCATCGGCCCTACGGCGCTGGGACGGCCGTGGATCAGCGAGAGGAGGTGTGGGATGACCCGCAGGCAGTTCGGCTACCTGGCGGGGTTCTTGTTCGCCTGGCTTGGCTGGGCCGCCTCGTTCTGGGTTGCGCTGGGCGCCGTCGTCATCGGCCTGATCGGCTACGGGGCTGCCCGGGTGCTGGAGGGGGACCTGGACCTTGCTGAGCTGAGCGAGCGGTTCGGCCCCACCAGCCGCAAGTAACCGCCAAGCGAAAGGGAGCACCACATGACCGAGCCGAGCACCGCCGCCACCAGCGGCGAGACCACCGCCACCACCAGGCGTCCGCCCGCCACCTCGGGGACGGCCCCCTCGGCCCCCAGCGGGGCGCTCGTCACGCCGCAGCGGGCGGCCAAGCTGACGACCGAGCACGGCACGACCGTGATCGCCGACGGGGTGGTCGCCAAGATCGCCGGGCTGGCCGCCCGGGAGATCCCGGGTGTGTACGACATGGGCAAGGGGATGGGCCGAACCTTCGGCGCCCTGCGCGCGCGCGTGCCGGGGGCTACCAGCCAGCCGGCGGCAACCCAGGGGGTGTCGGTCGAGGTCGGCGAGCGGCAAGCCGCGATCGACCTGGACGTGGTCACCTACTACGGGCAGAGCATCGTGGAGGTCACTGAGGCGGTCCGCCGCAACGTGATCGACCGGGTCGAGGGCATGACCGGCCTGGAGGTCACCGAGGTCAACGTCGCCGTCGACGACCTCTACATCGAGGGCGAGCCCGAGGAGCCCAGGGAGCCGCGGGTCCAGTGACCGCTCAGCCGGTGCGGGTGGACCGTGCGGTGCTGGCCGCCGCCGTCGCCACGGCCCTCGCGCGGGTCCCGGGAGTGGCGCGCCTGTCGCCTGGCACCGGGGTCGAGGTGGCCACCCAGTTTGCCGGCGGCAAGGTGGTCGGCGTCGCGGTGCGGGACGACGCCGTCGTCGCCTACCTCGTCGTCGACCGGCTGCCGGTCGACCAGGTGGCCAGGGCGGCCCGGGCGGCCGGGGAGGCGGCGCTGGCCGACCTCGGCGTCGCCCGCCGGCTGGACCTGGTCATCGACGACGTCGAACTCGACCGCCTACCGCCCACGAGCGCGATCGGCTGGACGCCGGCCGGGGTCGGAGTACCGGCTGCTCCACCGACAAGGAGGATGTAACCCCGATGCGGGCGTTCAACCGCGTGCTGTCGCTGCTGCTCGGCCTGGCCCTGCTCGCCGGTGGGCTGCTGGTGGCCGCCGAGGTCGCCGCCGCCCTGCTGGACCGCGGGCAGCTCGTCATCCCGGCCCGCCGCTGGGCAGACGCGCTGCGGGCGACCACCTTCGCCGACGCCCGGGTGGTGTTCGCCGTGGTCGCGGCCGTCGGGCTGGTGCTGTTCGTCGCTGAGGCCCGCCGCTGGCCCAAGCGGCGCATCCCCCTGGCCGACGACCAGCAGCGCTCATGGTGGCTGCTGC
>DATHIG010000456.1:0-2589 GCA_035490035.1 Actinomycetes bacterium | reverse complement strand
ATGGGAAAGATCACGTCGACCTCCGAGCCCAGCTTCTCGGTTACCCCGGCCTCGGCCTTGATCTGTGGCCATCCCCGGGGCGCGAACGCCGCATCCTCCAGGCTGGAGGGGCGCACGCCGATGATGACGTGCCGGTCCCGGAACCGTTCCAGCCCCGGATGCTCGGCGATGGCCTGGTCGGGCAGGGGGATCTTATGGCCGGAGAACACAACCGCCAGGCCACCGTCGTCGCGGATCAGCCGCCCCTCGGCCAGGTTCATGGCCGGCGACCCGATGAAGGTCGCGACAAACAGGTTGACCGGGGCGTCGAACAGCCTCTGGGGCGTGTCGGCCTGCTGCAACTCCCCATCCTTGAGCACCGCCACCCGGTCGCCAAGTGTCATCGCCTCGATCTGATCATGGGTTACATAGATGGTGGTGGCCCGCAGGCGGTCGTGCAGGGCCGCCAGCTCAGCCCGCGTCGACACCCGCAGCTTGGCGTCCAGGCTGCTGAGTGGCTCGTCCATCAGGAATGCCTGGGGGTCGCGGACAATCGCCCGCCCCATCGCCACCCGCTGCCGCTGGCCGCCGGACAGGGCGGCCGGCTTACGCTTGAGGAACGGCTCCAGACTCAGTATCCGCGCTGCCTCAGCGACCCGCCTGCGCTGCTCGTCCTTCGGGATCTTGTGCACCCTCAGGCCGAAAGCGAGGTTCTCCTCGACGGTCATGTTGGGGTACAGGGCGTAGTTCTGGAACACCATGGCGATGTCGCGGTCGCGTGACCGCAGGTCGTTGACCACGCGGTCGCCGATCCGGATCTCCCCGGAGGTGACCTCCTCCAGCCCCGCCACCATCCGCAGCGCGGTCGACTTGCCCGAACCTGAGGGGCCAACCAGCACCATGAAGTCGCCGTCGCCGATATCCAGCGATAGGTCGTTGACCGCCGGCACCCCGCCCGGGTAGACCTTTGTGACGTGGTCCAGTTCGATGCGCGCCATCTTGGGGACCTCCTTTCTTCCTTGTTCCCTCTGCTCGCGGCCGTGGGTTCTTGAGGCGAGTGCCGGTCGTGGATCCTGCCGCCCTATTCAGGCGGCGGCGGCCCGCTCGATCGATCTCCCATCAACGCTGAGGGTGACCTGGATGTTGCCGCGGGTGGCGTTGGAGTACGGGCACCGCTGGTCTGCGCGGGCCATAAGCTCCGCGGCCTCGGCAGGCGAGAGATGCGGGGCGTGCAGGTCCAGAGCGACTTGCAGGCCGAAGCCGCCGTGGCCGGTCGGGCCGATCCCGACTCGGGATCTGATCAGGGAGTCGCTGGCATCAAGCTGGCGGCCCCGCGCCACGCCCAGCAGGGCAGATTGGAAGCACGCCGCGTAGCCCACCGCGAACAGCTGCTCGGGGTTGGTGCCGGGGCCGCCCTCGCCGCCCATCTCCTCGGGCGCCGACAATTCGATGTTCAGGCGGCCGTCGGCGGTGCGGCCGTGGCCAGCGCGGCCACCCTGCACAGTCGCCTCGGCGGTGTAGAGAACCTTGCTCAGCGGCTTGGCTACCATCTTGCGACCCTTCCTTCATGCAGCGAAATGTCTCGTCCTACAGGAGGTCTCCTTCGGCGGTGGCGGCGCTGAAAACGACCGTTCCCTGTGTTTTGAACCTAGGCTTCGGACGGTCGCGTTTCCTCACCGCCAGCACCCATCTGGCCCCCCGGTCGGCTGGAATCTTGTGGTACCGACTACCTGCAAGTCCCGTCGACGTCTAGGAGCTCAACCACGGCGAGGACGGCTTCCGGTAGTGCGTCTGCCGTCGGTCGCTGGCGTTGAGGCACAACTGTGGTCAACTCAAGAGGCAAGCCGGTTTCTGGCCGCGACCGTCGATCACCACCATGGTCTATTCGCGGTCGTGTCGCCGTTCCAAAACTGTTGGCGGGTGCCGCGTGCGCCAACGTCTTTTCCGGTGGCCGAGCCGGGTGTGATGATGGGTTTGGAGATCAATACCCTCGCAATGCAGGGTTGTCGTGGCGGCGCCCGCAGGTGCCGATTCGTGGAGATGTGGCTCCTGACAGTCGTTGGGCTCCCGGTTTAGCAGGATGACGGCCCTTCCGGCATTGCCGGGTTCGGCGGCGAGCAGGAGGGACATGGGGGAGCCGGAAGTGGCGGGTGCGGCCGCTTCGCGGCGTGAGGAATCGGCGGAGCGGGCGGCGGTGATCTTGACGCCGGATCAGCGGGTGCGGGTGTTCATTTCCTCGACGCTGGAGGAGCTGGCCGCCGAGCGGGCGGCGGCGCGGCGGGCGATCGCCCGGCTGAACCTGGTTTCGGTGTGGTATGAGTCGGGCGCTCGGCCGCACCCGCCGCGCAGCTTGTACCGGGCCTACTTGCAGCAGAGCCAGGTGTTTGTGGGGATCTACTGGCAGCGGTACGGGTGGGTGGCGCCGGGGATGCAGGTCTCGGGGCTGGAGGATGAGTACCGGCTAGCGGCCGGCAGGCCGATGCTCTTGTATTTGAAGCTCCCGGCGCCGGAGCAGGAGCCGCGGCTGACGGCGATGATCGAGGACATCCGCGCGGCCGGGACGGTGTCGTATCGGACCTTCGCCACGCCGCGGGAGCTGGAGCGGCTGCT
>DATHIG010000455.1:0-3746 GCA_035490035.1 Actinomycetes bacterium | reverse complement strand
GCCCTCGCCGTCGGCCACCGGCACGACCAGCTCCCCATCCAGGTAACCGACCCGGGGGCCGCCCTCATCGACATAGCGACAAATCTTCATGGGCACTCCGTGACCTCGGTGGCGAGCACGCGCACACGCCACCCCCATCTCCCCTGGGTCGGGCGGACGACGCTGGCCGGTGCATCGCGGATCACCATACCGCGGGTAGGATGCGGAGCCATCCGACCCCGGAGGTGCCGCCCGTGGACGAGCCGCCCGTCGAGGCCTTCGAGCTCCCGGCCCTGGAAGCGGCGCGGGCCGAGGTGCAGCGCCGCACCGGCGAGCTGTATCTCGAGTTCCTGCGCCGCCCGTCGATGAGCTGCGGCCTCTACGTCCTCGAGACCGGCGCCGCCGATCCGCAGGAACCCCACCAGGAGGACGAGGTCTACGTTGTCCTGGACGGCCGGGCCATGATCACGGTCGCCGGCCAGGACCAACCGGTCGGACCGGGCAGCGTGGTGTTCGTCGCCCGCACCGCTCCCCACCGCTTCCACGACATCACCCAGCGCCTGTCGGTGCTGGTGTTGTTCGCCCCGGCCGAGTCGGGCTGAGGGGCCGGTCAGCGGCGCAAGTAGGAGGGCAGGGGCAGGGGCTTGCCGCGCCAGGGTGCGACGTCCTCGGTGGCGAACCGCCCGAAGAAGTTCATGAAGTGCGCACCCGAGCTGGTCAGGGCGTGCCTGGCCCGGTCCTTCTCGTCATCGTCCCGCGCCAGCACCGAGAGCACCGTCCGGCCGTCCCGCAGCGCCGCGACATAGACCGCGAGGTCGACCATCTGGTCGGCCAGCGTGAACGACAGCAGCCGCCGTACCTGCGCCCAGCGCCCACCGACGTTGCCGAGGCTGTCGATCCGGTCGGCGTCCCGGTCGCCCTGCAGGACCGTGACGGCGTCCGCCGCGAACCCTGCCTGGGCGAGGGCGCCGGCGGCGGCCACGGCGGCATCGGGCTTGTCGACCACCGCCAGCAGCCGGTTGGTGGTCGGAAGCCGCTGCCGCCGCGGTGCTGTCATCCGCCGTCAACCTCGTTTCGGCAGCCTGCCTGCTGAGAGCAGCCTGCCTGCCGAGATACGTTGTGGCGAATTGTGCCATCCCTCGAGCGGTCGAGGGCGCGCCGAGGCGTGCTTCAGTAGGAGAAGCCGCTCTCGTAGGGTTCGGATGGTTGCTCGGTTTCCCGCACGGACTCGGCGACCAGCAGCGGTGTCTCGGAGGATGGTCGGTCTGGGTCGTCGCTGGTCCGCTGCTGCCAGCGTCCCTCGACCTCCAGCCAGGTGTCGGGGGCGCGGGGAACCTGGTCGCCGTGGATGGCGACCCGCAGGGCGGTGGCGTCGGCCGCGCAGCAGTTGATGGCGAAGCGGGTCAGCAGGTAGCCGTCGCGCCCGCGTCGCTGGGGAGTGACGAAGCCGACCAACCGGATGCGCACCCCGGCCAGCGAATGCGGCGCTTCGTAGTCGCGCATCATGTACTCGGTCAGCGTGATCGGCACCGCGGCGCCATCGTCCGGGGGCACCAGCGGGGGGAACAAGGCCTGGTCGCCCCCAGGCGCCGCCTGGTCGGTCGGGCCGGCCTGGATGGTGGGGGGCGGTTGGATCGATTGCCGGCCGGCGGCGAAGGCGCCGAGGGCCGGCGGGGCGATGAGCACCAGGGCCAGCGGCGGCAGGACGAGCAGCCAGGCCACCCGCGGCCCGTGCTGCTGGGGCCCACGCCGCACGACCGCGGCAGCGGCCAGCATGCCGAGGATCGTCCCGGAGGCCAGCAGCAGCGGCTGCAGGCCACCCTTGACGTAGGCCAAGGCGGCGTCGCTGCGGCCCAGATACAGTGCCATGGCCCCCACCACCAGCAGGACCGCAGCCTGGCTGCGGCGATCGGTCACAGTAGCCACCACCCGACCGCGCAGCCTGAGACGACGGCCACAGCCAGGGTGAGCGGCGCGAAGCGGAGCGCGAACCGGCGCCCGAACACCCCGGTCTGGAGGGCGATCAGCTTCAGGTCGACCACCGGGCCGACGACCATGAACACCAGCCGGGCGGTGAGGGAGAACTGGTTGAGGCTGGCCGCCACGAACGCGTCGGCCTCCGAGCACACGGCCAAGACCACGGCGAGCGCGGCCAGGCCGAGCACGGCCAGGGTCTGGTTGCCGGCCACCGCGTCCAGCACCGACCGCGGCACGGCCACCTGCAGGGTGGCCGCCGTCATCGCGCCGACCACCAGCCAGCCACCGGCGTGGAGGAAGTCGTGCTGGGTGGTCTGGGTGAACGCCTGCCACCGCGTCCCGCCCTCGACGGCGACCTGGCGCGCCCGGTCGATCCAGGCGTCGCGGCCCAGCCGGGCCCAGAGCATGCCGACCGCGACCGCAGTGGCCAGCGAGGCGACGAACCGGGCGCCCACCACCTCGGGCCGGCCCGGGAAGGCGACCGCGGTCGACACCAGCACCACCGGGTTGATGGCCGGAGCGGCCAGCATGAACGCGAAGGCCGCCGCCGGCGGCACCCCGCGGGCGGTGAGCCGCCCGGCGATCGGTACCGCCCCGCACTCACAGCCGGGCAGCGCCACCCCGGCCAACCCGGCCGCCGGCACGGCGACCAGCGGACGCTGGGGCAGCGCCCTGGCCAACCAGCCAGGCGGCACCAGCGCGGTGATCGCGCCGCTGAGCACCACCCCGAGCACCAGGAAGGGCAGGGCCTGGACGCTGATGGACACAAAGATCGTGGTCCAGGTCCGCAGCGCCGGCCCATCCAGCAGCCCGGCCAGCGGTCCACGCACCCAGAACGCGAGCACAAAGACCAGGGCAAGCCAACTCCATGCTGGCAGGCTCACCCGCTCGGGCGGCTCCTCCCGCCGATCGACGTCCAGCCAGTCCCGGTCGTCGGTGGGAAGCGTGCGCGCCATAGCAACGCATCCTAGCCCGCCGACACGACGGCAGCGGGGACGTCAGCCTGCCCGCCGAGCGGGTCTCAGGCGCCGCTGAGGTTGCGCACGATCGTGGTGGTGTTGTGGCGGACCATCTTCAGGTAGGTATCGCCGTCAGACCCTGGCGGTCCCAGGGCGTCGCCGTACAGGGCGTCCTCGCCGGTCACGACCTTGACGCCGGCCTCGCGGCCGATCGTCTCGGCGGTCCTGGGGGGCAGCGAGGTCTCGGAGAAGATGGCCTTGACGCCGGTGGCCTTGATCTTGGCGACCAGGTCGCGGATGTCTTTGCCCGAGAGCTCGGTCGAGGTGTCGAAGCTGGGGATGATCGAGCCGACGAACTCCAGCCCGTAGCGGTCGATGTAGTAGCCGAAGGCGTCGTGGTTGGTGACCACCTGCTTGTTGGCCAGGCTGTTGATCTGCCGCTCGACCTCGGCGTCCAGGCTCTGCAGCTGCTTGGTGTAGGCGCCCAGGTTGGCCTTGAAGGCGTCCGCGCCCGCCGGCTCCGCCCCCGCCAGGGCCCGTTCGATGTTGGTGGTCATGATCTGGGCGTTGCGGGGGTTCTGCCAGATGTGCGGGTCATGCTCCTCGCCACCGCCGGCATGCTCCTCGCCCGCTCCGGCGTGGCCGCCTTCGCGCAGCCGTATCCCCTGGCTGGTATCGACCACTGGGCCGGTGAAGCCGGAGCTCTTGATGGTGTCGTCGAGCCACTCCTCCAGACCGACGCCGTTCTGGAGGACCAGATCGGCCCGGGCGATGGCGTCCAGGTCGGCCGGGGATGGGTCGTAGTCGTGGGCGTCCACGCCCGGCTTGAGC
>DATHIG010000454.1:0-8078 GCA_035490035.1 Actinomycetes bacterium | reverse complement strand
GCGACCTGCTGCAGCTGGACCCCGGCGGGCGGGTCCTGATCCAGGCCCAGCGAGCCGGCCAGGAGGTGATCATCGGCGGCGTCCGGGACCCCCAGGCGGGGCCGGTGGTGATGGTCGGGCTGGGGGGCGTCCTGGTCGAGGTCCTGGCCGACGTGGTGTTCCGCATGGCGCCGATCGACGCGGAGGAGGCCGGCGAGGCCCTCCGCTCGCTCCGGGGCTACCCGGTCCTTGCCGGCGCCCGGGGACGGCAGGGGGTCGATCTGGACGCGTTGGCCAGGACCCTGGCGTCGGCCTCGCGCCTGCTGGTCGCGGTCGGGGAGATCTCCGAGCTCGACCTCAACCCGGTGCTGGCGTCTCCCCGCGGAGCGACGGCGGTGGATCTGCGGATCGTGGTGTGAATGGCCGCGCTCTTGGGCGGAGGATCCGACCTTCGCTTTTCATCCCCCGGAGCTATGGTGATCGTCCGCCGCCCCTCCCTAGCATCCGACTGTTGGGTAGAGCCGCAGCCGTGGCCTTCGGCCTTGGTGTGACCCCAAAGGGGTGGCGATGCGAGTAGGAGATCAGGACATCCTTCTCCCGACGACCATGGTGGGGAACTACCCAAACCCCCGCTGGTACGACGGGCACGGCTTCGCGAAGTTCCCGCAGGGGGAGTTCGTCTACGACGCCATCTCCCGGGAGGCCTTCGAGGACGCGGTGCTGGCGGTCGTTCACGACCAGGAGGCGGCCGGCCTCGACGTCATCTCCGACGGCAAGGTGTACGGCGGAGACAGCCCCTACGCGCAGATCATCTACCACTACTACGAGCGGCTGACCGGCTACGAGATGCACGGTCCGCCCATTGGGCTGCCCATCTACTCGACCCTGTTCGCGCCCACCGTGGTCGGCGAGGTACGCCGCCGGTACCCGTTCCACTACGCCACCCTGCGGGCGACCCGCAAGGCGACGAAGAAGCCGGTGAAGATCTCCTACGTCGGCCTCCAGGTGCTCGCGCTGGCCTCCAACGACCAGTACTACAAGGACGTGAAGGAGCTCGCGACCGCGCTCGCCAAGGCCTTCCACGAAGACTTCCTCCAGCTCGCGGACGAGGGCGTCGAGATCATCCAGCTCGACGAGTTCGTCTGGCCGTATGGCATGGGCGACTGGGAGACCGAGGTCTTCAACCTGGCGGTGGACGACGTTCCCGGGGTGCAGTTCTGGACCCATGTGTGCTGGGGCAACTACTCCGGGACGCCGGGGTACAACCCCGACGAAGGGGAGAAGGAGTTCGGGGCCTGGGTGCTGGACCGCCGGCCGAAGGACGCGCCGGCCCCGGCGCGGGCGCAGGCGATCTTCCCCAAGGCGAAGGACGCGCACATGCACGCCCTCAACTACGAGGTGGGACGCACCGGGCCGGACGACCTGAAGCCGCTGCTCGAGAACGGCTGGGACCGCGACTTCGTGGCCGGCGTGATCGACGTCAAGAGCACCATCACCGAGACCGCCGAGGAGGTCGCCGACCGCATCCGGCAGTGCCTCGAGTACGTTCCCGCCGAGCGGCTGGGCCTCACCACCGACTGCGGCATGATCAACCTCCAGCGGATGTTCTGCCAGAACAAGCTCAAGGCCCTCGGCGACGGCGCGGCCATCGTCCGACAGGAGCTGCAGGCCCAGCAGAGCTCGTAGCTCATGGACGTGACCGAGATCGTCGGCCGGGCGCGGGCCGCCCTGGCAGCGGTCGCCGGCTACTCCCAGGAGCAGGTCGACGCGCTGGTGACCGCGGTCGCCTGGGCGGTGGTGCGCAAGGACGCCGCGGCGGCGCTCGCCCGGATGGCGGCCGACGAGGGCGGGTTCGGCAACGAGCCCGACAAGCTCACCAAGATCAACCGGCGGGTGATGGGCGTGCTGGCCGATCTGCGGGGCGTGCCGACGGTGGGGGTGGTCGAGCAGGACCCGGCGCGCGGGCTGGTCAAGATCGCCAAGCCGGTCGGCGTGGTGGCGGGCCTGATCCCGGCGACCGGCCCCGATGCCACCCCGCCGGTCAAGGCGCTGTTCGCGCTCAAGGGCCGCAACGCGATCGTGATCGCGGGGCACCCGCGCACCCAGCGGACCACCGCGGCGGTCGTCGACCGCATGCGCACGGCGTGCGCCCAGGTCGGCGCGCCGGCCGACCTCATCCAGGTGATCCCCAAGCCGTCGATCGCCACCACCCAGGCGCTCATGCGCGAGGTCGACCTGATCGTGGCGACCGGCGGGGCGGCGATGGTCAAGGCCGCCTACAGCTCGGGCACACCGGCGTTCGGGGTCGGGGTCGGCAACGCCGTCCACGTCGTCGACGAGACCGCCGACCTCGACGACGCCGCCACCGCGATCGCCACGGCGAAGACCTTCGACCACGCCACCAGCTGCCTGGCCGACAACGCGGCCGTGGCCGAGGAGCGCATCGTCGATGGTCTGGTCGAGCGGCTCGTCGCCCTCGGCGGCTACGTCTGCGACGCGCAGGAGAAGGCGGGTCTCCAGCGGGCGCTCTGGCCCGACGGCGGCCCCATCCCAACGATCGACGTGGTCGCCAAGCCCGCCGCCCAGATCGCCCGGCTGGCCGGCTTCGCGCTCCCGCCAGACCGGACCTTCCTCATCGTCCCCGAGGACGGCACCGGGCCAACCCACCCGTTCTCGGGCGAGAAGCTGTCGGTGGTGCTGGCCCTCTACACCTACGGCGGCGGGATCGAGCAGGCGATCCGGCTGGTGAACGCGATCACCGGCTACCAGGGTCTGGGGCACACCTGCGGCATCCACACGACCAGCGACGCCAACGTCGAGGCGCTCGCGCTCGGCACCAAGACCGCGCGGGTGCTCGTCAACCAGAACCTCAACGAGGGCGCTGGCAGTCCCCGCAACGGCCTCCCGTTCACCCTGAGCCTGGCCACCGGCACGTGGGGCGGCAACATCACCACCGAGAACCTGAACGTCCGGCATTTCGTCAACCTCACCTGGGTGTCCCGGCCGCTCGAGCCGTCCACCATCGACGAGGAGGAGCTGTTCGCTGATCACTGGGCGCGCTTCGGCCGGTGATCGATCCCTACCCGATCTGGGGCCTCCGTCCCGGTCCCTGCGGCCGTTCGCCCTCGACCCGCGTCACCGTCGGGCCGCCGCCCAGGCCTCGATGGCCGGGCGCAGGGCCCGGAACGCCTTGCCGCGGTGGGAGGCGGCGTCCTTGGTCGCCTGGTCGGCCTCGGCGCTGGTCTGGTCCCAGCCGTCGGGCAGGAACACCGGGTCGTAGCCGAACCCGCCGGTGCCCCGGGGGGCGTCCAGCAGCCGGCCCTGCCAGGCCGCCTCGGCGTGCCACTCCCCCTCGCCCTCCGGGGGGCGATCGCCTCGCGCCTCGAGCCCGCCTGACCCCCGGCCCGGGTCGACCAGCGCGGCGGCGCAGCGGAAACGGGCCGTGCGCCGCTGCGGCGGCACCCCGGCCAGCGCGGCCAGCAGCTTGTCGAGGTTGGCCTGATCGCCGGCGCCCTCGCCGGCGTAGCGGGCCGAGCGGACTCCGGGGGCGCCGCCGAGCGCGTCCACCTCGAGGCCCGAGTCGTCGGCGACCGCGGCCAGTCCCGACCAGGCGGCGTAGGCCCGCGCCTTGAGCAGGGCGTTGTCCAGGAACGTCTCGCCGGTCTCGGCGACCTCGGGCGGCTCGCCAAGGCCGGCGTCGGCCAGCCCGACCAGCTCCACCGGCAACCCGTCGAGGATCGCCCGCAGCTCGCGCAGCTTGCCCTGGTTGGCGCTGGCCAGCAACAGCCTCGGCGTCACGAGCTGGGGCGGCCGTCGCCCAGCTCCAGGGAGGCCGGGCCGAGGGCGAGGCGGCGCAGGGGCGGGATGGCCGCCTGCTCCAACATCGGCCCCAGTGCCTGCTTCTGGGCTTTGACCAGCGTGGCGATGCCCTGGCCGGCCAGGTCGAGCAGGGCGTCCAGCTCGGCCCGGCTGAACGGCTCCCGCTCGGCGGTCCCCTGGACCTCGACCAGCCCGCCGAGCCCGGTCATGACCACGTTCATGTCGGTCTCGGCCCGGACGTCCTCCTCGTAGTGGAGGTCAAGGCTGGGGGTGCCGTCGACCATCCCGACGCTGACCGCGGCCACGTGGTCGCGCAGCGGGAACGACTTGAGCCGCTTCTCCTGCATCAGCCGGTGGCTGGCGGCGAACAGGGCCACCCAGGCGCCGGTGATGGAGGCGCAGCGGGTGCCGCCGTCGGCCTGGAGGACGTCGCAGTCGACCCACAGCGTGGACTCCCCGAACGCGGCGGTGTCGGTCACCGCCCGCAGCGAGCGGCCGATCAGCCGCTGGATCTCGTGGGTCCGGCCCCCCGGGCGGCCCTTGGCCACCTCGCGGGCCGAGCGCTCGCCGGTCGCCCCCGGCAGCATCGAGTACTCGGAGGTGACCCAGCCCTTGCCGCTGCCGCGAAGGAACGGCGGCACCCGGTCCTCGTAGGTGACCGCGCACACCACCTTGGTCCGGCCAAGCTGGACCAGGGCCGAGGCGAAGGCGGTCTCCTGCCAGCCGACCGTGATCGTGATCGGGCGCAGCTGGTCGGGGGTGCGTCCGTCTCGTCTGCTCATCGACCCTCCTCCGGGGGGCTACCGCTTCGCTCCTTGAGCCCCCCGGACCCCCCGAGCTCGTGAACCTCCAGTTCGGTGGCGGCGGCCACCGGGCCGCCGTAGGCCTCGGCCGCGCCGGCGATGGCGGCCGCGGTGTCGCATCCGGGGCGCAGGTGGGTGAGCAGCAGCCGCCTGGCCCTTCCCTTGGCCGCCCACTCGCCGGCCGCCTGCGGGGTCAGGTGGATCGGGGGCGCGCCCTCCGGCCACTCCGCCCAGGCGGCCTCGCACACGAACAGGTCGGCCTGGTCGGCCAGCCGCCCCAGCGCGTCGCACGGCCCGGAGTCGGCCGAGTAGGCGAGCGTCCGGCCGCCGGCCGAGGCCCGCATCCCGTAGGTCTCCACCGAGTGCAGGGTGGCCACCGCCTGCAGCCGCAGCGGCCCCAGGTCGACCCGCTCGCCGTCGTGCAGGTCGTGGACCTCGAACACGCCGTCGATGGGCTCGCTCTCGCCGGTGGACAGGAACGGGCGGACGCGGCTGACCCAGTCGGTCGGCCCGAACACCGGCACCGGGGACGGCGTCGGCTCGAAGCCGCCGTAGCGGAGCGCGTAGTTGGCCGCCAGCAGGTCGCTGACGTGGTCGACGTGCAGGTGGCTGACCCAGATCGCGTCGAGGGTCGGCAGCTCGACGAACCGCAGCAGGTTGGAGAGGGTCCCGGGCCCGGCGTCGACCCAGACCCGGATGGTCTGGTCGCCCTCGACCGCCTCGAGCAGGTAGCCCGAGCACGCCCGGCCGGCGGCCGGGTAGGTGCCGCTGGTGCCGAGGACGGTGAGCCGGATCACGACGCCTCGGCCTCGACCGGCACGGCCGCGCTGCGCCGCTCGACGGCCCCGACCTCGGGCCCGAGGAAGCGGGCGCCGAGGCGGCGGAACTCGTCGGGGTCGCCGGAGGCCAGGAACCGGTGGGAGGGCCGGGCTCCGTAGGGGGCGTGCAGGTCGGCCCTGGTCAGCTCGGCGAAGACGCTGCGGGCGGTCCACTCGGCCGAGTTGACCAGGAAGACGTCCGGACCGACCAGGTAGCCGATGACGCCGGTGAGCAGCGGGTAGTGGGTGCAGCCGAGGATCAGGGTGTCGACCTCGGCGGCCATCAGCGGGGCCAGGTAGCCACGGGCCAGGTCGAGGACGTCCGGACCGGTGGTCTCCCCCCGCTCCACGTACTCCACGAACCGGGGGCAGGCCTGGGCGACCAGGGTGACGTTCTCGTGGGTCTCCTCGATCGCCTCGCGGTAGCGGCCCGAGCGGATCGTCCCTTCGGTGCCGATCAGCCCGACGGTGCGGTTGCGGGTCAGGCGCACCGCGGCCCGCACGGCCGGCTCGATGACCTCGACCACCGGCAGCGGGTAGGCGGCCCGCAGCTCGTCGAAGGCGGCCGCCGAGGCGCTGTTGCAGGCGACCACGGCCAGCTTGACGTCCTCGGCGACCAGCAGGTCCATGATCTCTTCGGCGAAGCGACGCACCTGCGCCTGGGAGCGGGGCCCGTAGGGGAAGCGGGCGGTGTCGCCGAAGTAGATCACCGACTCGTGGGGCAGCAGGTCGATGACCGCCCGGGCGACGGTCAGCCCGCCGACGCCGGAGTCGAAGATGCCGATGGGTCGTGCGTCCATGGTCCAGGACGATACCGCAGGTCTTCGACCTTTCCCTGATCCATGTGGGGGGAGCTCGCTCGCCCCCGGCCCCCCAGGTGCGCCTGTGCCCATGGTCAAGCAGGTCTGACAGTCACCGTCAGGCCCACAGCTGGCCGCGCAGGCCGGCCTCGGCGGCGATCGGGTCGGCCCCGTAGGCGCCGGTCGACAGGTACTTCCAGCCGCCGTCCGGGGCGAGCACGACGATGTCGCCATGCTCGACCTGCTCGGCCACCCGCAGGGCGACATGCAGGATGGCCCCGGTGGAGATGCCGGCGAACACGCCCTCCTTGGCGGCCAGCTCCCGGGTGCGGGCGAGGGCGTCGTGGGACCCGACCTTGATGCGCCGGTCGAGCACGCTCTCGTCGAAGATGGGCGGCACGAACCCCTCGTCGAGGTTGCGCAGCCCGTACACCAGGTCGCCGTACTCGGGCTCGGCGGCCACCACCCGCACGGCCGGGTTCTGCTCCTTGAGGTAGCGCCCGACCCCGACCAGGGTGCCGCTGGTGCCGAGGCCGGCCACGAAGTGGGTCACCTCCGGCAGGTCGCGCCAGATCTCCGGGCCGGTGGTCTCGTAGTGGGCGGTGACGTTGGCCGGGTTGCCGTACTGGTACAGCATCACCCAGTCGGGATGCTCGCCGGCCAGCTGCTCGGCCTTGGCGATGGCCCCGTTGGAGCCGCCCGCGGCGGGCGAGAGGACCACCTCGGCGCCGTACAGCGCCAGCAGCTGGCGGCGCTCGGCCGAGGTGTTGGCCGGCATCACCACCACCAGCCGGTAGCCCCTGACCCGGGCGACCAGGGCCAGCGCGATGCCGGTGTTGCCGCTGGACGGCTCGATCAGGGTCGCCCCCGGCTCCAGCCGGCCGGTCTTCTCGGCGTCGTCGACCATGGCGCGGGCGATGCGGTCCTTGACGCTGCCGGTCGGGTTGTGGCCCTCCAGCTTGGTCCAGAGCCGCACGTCGGGCCGGGGCGAGAGCCTGGGCAGCCCGACCAGCGGGGTGTTGCCGATGGCGTCGGCCAGGTCCTCGTAGCGCATCTCGACCTACCCCCCGCCCCGACCCACCGGTGGCCGAGGCGTGCGGCCCACCGACCGCCCGGCGACCGGGGGCCTGGGCGTGCGGCCCCCCGACCCCCCGGCGACCGCGGGCAGGATCGCGACCACGTCCCCGTCGGTGAGCTTGGCGTCGAGCGCGCCGAGGAACCGGACGTCCTCGTCGTTGACGTAGACGTTGACGAAGCGGTGCAGGGAGCCGTCCTGGTTGAGCAGCTGCCCGGCGATCCCCGGGTAGCGGCGGTCGAGGTCGCCGAGCAGGTCGCGGACGGTGTCGCCCTCGGCCTCGACGGCTTTCTCGCCGCCGGTGTGCTTTCGCAGGATGGTGGGGATACGGACTTCGACGGCCATCACGGTCTCCTGGAACGGGTTCGCGTTGAGCTGGGGTCAGGTGGCGCCACTGCTCAGGCGCCGGTTGACAGCAGCGGCCGACATCGCCCGTAGCGGGCGGCCGGGCCCTGCCGGTACCAGACCGGGCAGGCCAGCCCCTCGGCGGGCAAGGCGGCGACCGGGCGCACGACGCTCATCCGGCGACCCGGCTGGAATCCACGACCGTCAGCCGCTCCTCGTCCACCTGGCCGTCGCGGATCCGGAACGCCCGCAGCACCGGAGCGTCCTGGTCGGCCAGGGACAGGATCAGGTAGACGGCGTCCGGGTACGCGGCCAGCTCGACGTCGGTGCGGGACGGGTAGGCCTCGGTGGCCACGTGCGAGTGGAAGATCCCGACCAGGTCGAGGCCGAGGTCGTCCATCTCGGTCATGGCCCGCAGCTGGGCCTTGGGCTCGACAAC
>DATHIG010000453.1:0-5134 GCA_035490035.1 Actinomycetes bacterium | reverse complement strand
CGTGTCCGCCCGGCGGCTGCTCGACCTGGACTTCCCCGACCAGGTCGCGGCCACCCTGACCCGCTGGCGGGTCCCGGCACGGCTGCTGGTGGTGGAGATCACCGAGAGCACCATCATGGCCGACCCCACCCACGCCCTGGAGATCCTTGGTCGGCTCAGCGCCATGGGGGTGCAGCTGTCGATCGACGACTTCGGCACCGGCTACTCCTCCATGGCCTACCTCAAGAACCTGCCGGTGCACGAGCTCAAGATCGACCGCTCGTTCGTGGCCCAGATGACCAGCGACAGCCGCGACGCGGTGATCGTCCGCTCAACCGTGGACCTTGGCCGCAACCTGGGCCTGCGGGTGGTCGCCGAAGGGGTCGAAGACCAGGCCACCTGGCAGGCCCTGGCCGCGTTGGGCTGCGACGCCATCCAGGGCTACCACATCAGCCGGCCCGTCCCCCCCGACCACCTCATCAACTGGCTCGAACACCAGCAGGCGGCGCCAGCCGCCCAACCCCGAGGCTGAGTGTTGCTATAGCCGTCAGCCTCCACGGTGTCCGTCAGGGCGATCCTCGCTGATCGGGGTGAGCTCGAACACCGGGTGGTGGTCCGCCTCGGCCACGAAGTCCTCCACCGGGGAGTCCTTGTCCGCCTGGAAATACGGTCGGGTGGCCGTGGCGATGCCGACGTATCGCTTGAGCACGGGCCCGGCCTCCGCAGCAGGGACCTCGCGGATGGCATAGGCACGCCAGTCGCCTCGGCGGCCCACGCGCACCCGCCCGGCGGCGCGAGCATTGTGCACCCACGACACGGGCCCATAAGGTGCGACCAGCCAGCGCCGCCCGTCGTGCTCCACCATCGTCACGGGGTGCGTCAGTGGCCGGCCGGTCTTGCGGCGCCGGGTGGTCAGCAGGTACGTGCTGGGCACCACACCGGCTCGGACGAATACGCTCATGATGGCGTCACCCACACGGCGCCCACGGCTGGGACGGTACTGCCGCGCCGGGCGCGAGGACCCACCACCCCGCGCCGGCGCCTGCCCGGCTGGCTCAGCGCCATCTCCAGATCCCCGCTGGCTGCCTGCGTCTGGTTGGCTGGGTGTCGTGTCGGCCATAGCTGCTGCCTCTACCAGTCGGCTCCACGGAGCTGGGCTCCAAGGCCCGACCAGCGTGTTCCCCGTGTGCCAGCGGGTCAAGGACTACCGAGGGGACGCGGTCACCGGGCCGCCTTTGGCGGCCAGCCGTCCTAGCTGCTGGCCGAGCCGCTGCTGCTGTCTGGCGTGGGCGGTGGCTGACGACCAGGGCCGGGGTCCTCCTCGGACCCGGCCCTGGTCGGTCGATCCTCAGGCGCCGTGCGGCGCAACCGCTTGCTTCCCTATGGTCGCCGTGGTGCAGTCTCCTCTCCGGTCACCTTGAAGGCCTTGTCGACCTCGACGGTGACCCGCTGTCCGTCGGTGGTCTCGAGATGGGCCTCGTAGACGCCATCGGAGTCGGTCTCGACCCGCAGCACGGTCGCGCCCGGGTACTTGGCCAGGGCGGCCGCTCGGACCTTGCTGGCGGTGTCGCCGGTCAGCAGCTCCTCGTCCGGCCGCTGGCTCTTGGACTCGTCGACGTTGCCGCCGGGTCGCGGGCCACCCGCGGCGCCATAGGCCCCAGAGGGGTCGGCCGAGCTGGTGGTGGTGTCGGCGGCGCTGGCCGTCAGCGTCCCCACCAGCACCCCGCCCACCAACAGCCCGCCGGCGGCCAAGGCCGCCCTTCCACTCCAGCGCCGCCAGCCGCGCCGCTCGTCGTTGCCTTCCATCTCTGCCTCCATGCTCGATGGCTCCGGTTGAGCCGGGTGGGGCGATGCTGGCAGGGGGACCTTGGTCCCACCTTCGGTCAACCTGGCAATTGGCTGGGAGCCGCGGCGCTGAACGGTGTGGACTGACCGGCGGCGTCGATCAGGGCCCTCCAACTGGCGCTTGGGTGGGGCCAGGCACATCGGGCATCATCGATACTGGTGTCTTGGGCCTTGGCGACCGAACTCGATTCGTCTCCTCATGGCAGGCAGGGCGGTACGGTCCCAGCGATGCCCGGGGCGACCTGGGTACAGGCATCCGCGGCAGCGTTCCTCGGGGGGAGAGTGGATGACCGGGACTGACACCCTGGCTCGAGGCCGGGAGTCGTTCGGGCGGCGGGCGTGGGCGGCTGCCTACGCCCAGCTGTCGGCCGCCGACGAGGAGTCGTCGCTTGAGCCGGAGGATCTGGAGCGGCTCGCGACGGCCGCCTATCTGGCCGGGAGGGACGCCGACAGCGCTGACCTGTGGGAGCGTGCCCATCACGAGCTCCTGCGCCGGGGCGAGGTGGAGCGAGCCGTCCGGTGTGCGTTCTGGCTGGCCTACGCGCTGCTGAACAAGGGTGAGCTGGCCCGCGGCGGTGGTTGGCTGGCCCGGGCTCGCCGGCTGCTGGAGGACGGCCAGCACGATTGCGTGGAGCAGGGGTATCTGCTCTGGCCAGCGGCGTTCCAGTCGATCCTGGAGGGCGACGCGGCGGGCGCGTATGCCACGTTCGGTCAGGCCGCCAAGATCGGCGACCGGTTTGGCGACCCGGACCTGGCGGCCCTGGCCCGGGTTGGCCAGGGCCGGGCCCTGCTCCGGCTGGGGGAGACAGCCGAAGGCGTGGCGTTGCTGGATGAGGTGATGGTGGCCGTCACGGCCGGTGAGCTGTCTGCGGTCATCGCCGGCGACGTCTACTGCACCATGATCGATGGGTGCCAGGAGATCTTCGACCTGCGCCGGGCCCAGCAGTGGACGGCCGCGCTGAGCCACTGGTGTGCGTCCCAGCCGGAGCTGGTCCTGTATCGCGGGCAGTGCCTGGTGCACCGGGCCGAGATCATGGCGCTGCACGGCGCCTGGCCGGACGCTGCCGAGGAGGCGCGACAGGCGGGCGAACGGTTCGTCAAGGGGTCTGACCCGCTGGCGGCCGGGGCGGCCTTCTACCAGCAGGGCGAGCTCCATCGGCTGCTCGGCAAGTTCGCCAAGGCCGAACAGGCCTACCGGCAGACCAGCCGGTGGGGCCGGGAGCCGCAGCCTGGCCTGGCACTGCTGCGGCTGGCCCAGGGGCAGGTCGAGGCCGCGGCGGCGGCGATCCGCCGAGTGGTGGATGAGGCGTCCGACCGCGTAACCCGCTCCAGGGTGCTTGCCGCCCAGGTCGAGATCATGCTGGCCGCAGGTGACGTCCAGGCGGCACGCGCCGCCGCTGATGAGCTGTCGGCAATCGCTGCTGACCTGGACGCGCCGCTGCTGGGTGCGATGGCCGCCCACGCGACCGGGGCCGTCCTGCTGGTCGAGGGCGACGCGCGGGCAGCCCTGGCCGCGCTGCGCCCTGCCTGGACGGCCTGGCAGGAGCTGGACGTGCCGTACGAGACCGGGCGGGTCCGGGCACTGATCGGACTCGCCTGCCGGAAGCTCGGGGATCTGGATTCGGCGGAGATGGAGTTGGACGCGGCGCGCTGGGTTTTTCAGCAGCTGGGCGCCGCGCCCGACCTGGCCCGGGTGGAGGCGCTGTCCCGCAAGGCGGCCGCCAAGGCCGTGGGCGGGTTGACCGCCCGCGAGGTGCAACTGCTGCGCCTGGTGGCGACGGGCCAGACCAACAAGGCGATCGCCGCCGAGCTGGTCCTCAGCGAACGAACGGTGGACCGGCACGTGAGCAACATCTTCGCCAAGCTGGGTGTGTCCTCACGGGCTGCGGCTACCGCCTACGCCTACGAGCACCAACTCGTCTAGCACGCTCAATGGGTGGAACCACCCACGCTGCCCCACGGTGCGCAAGTTGGGGGGTTCCTCCGATGCCTGGCCTGTCCGCCGGGTCCTAGGCTTGGCCATGCAGCGCCCCCAGACGCGTGAGGCGCAACGAAATGAGGTAGCGATGAACTACAGCCTGGCCTACCGGATCGGCTTTCACCCCTGAGAGGACGCCGAAAAGCAGCCGTTGTTCACCGACAAGTTCTCGGCGCTCCTCGACCGCGAGGAGCGCGGACGCCAGCCGCCCTATGGGCGGCACTCGACGTGGGGACCGGCAGCGGAATCTGGGGCATCAAGCTGGCCCAGCGCGGCTGGAAGGTCACCGGCGTCGACATCGTCGGCAAGGTGCTCGAGCGCGCGCACGATCGGGTGCGGGAAGCTGGCGTGGACATGCGCCTCGTCGTGGGCGATGTGACCCAGCTTCGGGCGACCGACGTCGGCACGGGCATTCGGCTGGTACTCGACACCGGAACCTTCCACGGTCTCACCGCCGCCCAGCGGGAGGCGATGGGCCGGGAGGTCAGCGCTGTCGCAGCGCCCGACGCGACCGTCCTGCTGATCGCGTGGGCACCTAAACGCAGAGGACCGTTGCCGCGGGGCGTGAGCCGCGGCGAGGTCGAGGCTGCCTTCCCCGGATGGGACGTGATCGACGTGGGGGATTCCGGGTTCGAGGCGCCCAAACCCGTCGAGCTGCTGATGAAGCCCGAGGAGCGCTGGTACCGGCTGGTTAGGAAATGACCTGGACGAGAGCGGAGCTGGCCATCCCGCGGACGGACGCTGATCGCGATAGCGGTAGCTCAAGGCGGCTCAGATTACAGGCCGGATCCCGCTTGTCGGCGACCAGCGATCTCACTGCATGGCACAGCGTTCGCCAAGGGGCGCTTGACGCACGAGCTGTTCTGTCGGATTCGACGGTGTCGGTGTCATGGTGGCTGGGGTGCGCCTTGGGGGCGAGGATCCGCGCCTGGGCGACCAGGAGACGCTCACCCACGCCCTGACCAACACCGGCTCGGCTCGGCTGCAGGACGGCGACCAAAGCGGGCGGGCCGAGCTGGAGCAGGCGAACGCGTCGGGTACCGGCTGGCGGTGTCCAACCCAGGGGCAGCTTCCTGGTCGAGCAGCAGGCGTACTACGAGACCAGCGAAGGGGTTGATCACCTGGATGCGGGTGCTGTGCTCGGGCTTTCGGCCCGTCGCGGCTGGCGGTACCGGGTAGCACCACCCGGCGTCGTATCACGTTGGTGGGTGGCGCGGCTGGAACCGCCGTGACCACTGGCCGCGGAGCAGCAGGGCCACGGCTCATCGCTCATGGTGAGATAACACGTAAGGCTTGGATGTCTAGGTCCGGAGGTCGTCATGTCGGAATCGA
>DATHIG010000452.1:0-2248 GCA_035490035.1 Actinomycetes bacterium | reverse complement strand
ACGCTGGCGACCAGGACCAGCCGCCAGCGGCGCGAGCGCAACCGCCCGTCCGGCAGCAGCAGCAGCGGCAAGGTGATGGCCAGGGCGAGGCCTACCGCCCAGAGACTGTCTCCGGCCAGGGCCGCGAGCCGGGCGGCCAGCGGCAGCGGGCGGCCGGTCCGGAGCAGCTGGTCGACCCATGGGTCCCAGGGGACATTGAGGGTCCAGACCAGGCCGGCGGCGGCGTACAGCCAGCCGATCGGGTTGGTGGGCCGCCGCAGGGTCAGGACCAGCCCGATGGTGGCGAACAGGAGCCAGGGGATGGCGTCACCGGCGCCTTGGAGGAGCACGTCGGCCGTCAGCGGCCGGGTGACGGCCAGGGTGACGGCCAGCCCGCCGGCCAGGCAGCCGAAGGTGCCCAGCCACAACGACCAGGCCAGCAGGGTCCGGCTCCTCATGTGCATGCGCACCGTCTCGTGGTCGGATCACCCCTCCGGGCTGGTCCGGGCCGAGGGTAGGGGGTCAGCGGTACGGAACCGTTACGGCCCTGGCCGCCGCGCTCGCTCGACCAGGTGATCGTCGGACCCAAGCAGGCACCGCGCGCCGCTGGGCCTGCGTCAGCCGCGCAGGAAGCTCAGCACGTCGTCCTCGAACCTGCGCTTGTGGGTCTTGCTGACCGCATGGCCGACACCGTCGTAGCGCCGGAGCGTCGCCTGCGGGATCCGTTCGGCCGTCTCATCAACGATCGGTTCCGGGAAGAAGAAGTCGCGACTGCCGGCGACCACCAGGGTGGGCGCGAGGATCCTGGGCAGGGCATCGGTCGCGTCGTGGCCCAGATCCGCCTCGATCGTGGCGATGTAGTCGGAGGCGTCGTTGGGCTCTTTCATCAGGCGCTTGCCGAGCAGCTTGACCAGGCCTTGGCCGAACCGTCCGAAGTCGATGTGATTGGCGATGTCGGCCTGGGCCTCGGCGGCCCTGCCTTGCGCGGCCTTGTCCCGGGCCGCTCGCAGCAGCGCCTTGGCCTCGTCTCCCAGACGGCAGCCGGTATCGCTCAAGACCAGCCGGCGAACCAGCTTGCCGTGGTCGGCCGCGAAGTACTGGGCGACCTCACCGCCGGTCGAGAAGCCGATCACGTCCACCGGCCCGTCGAACCTGCCCCCGACCCAGCGGGCGTAGTCGTCGGCCATATCGCGGGTGGTGTGGCCGGCCGGCACCCCCGGCCGTCTGGCGACCTGGTAGATGGTGTAGTCGCGCGTGTAGCGCTTGTGCGCCCACCGAAGCAGCCTGAGGGCAAGCCCGGTCGGTGCCTTGTTCTCAAGGGTCAGGCCTTCGAAGACGACCAGTGCCCTCGGGCCGCCCGCAATCCGGGCGTGTGGCAGGTCGACCATGGACTGGCCGGTTGTCATCTGGGCGACCTCCTCCCAGCGTGTCCGGATCGTCTCACCGACGACCTCAGGGCTTGCGACCCACACCGCTGAACTGGTCAACCTCCGCGAGAAGGCCACCGTTGGCCACAGCGGGATCGGGCCGCCACCGTGGACACGACACCACGCCGGGCTCCACCAGCTCCAGACCGTCGAAGAAGCCGGCGATCTGCTCGGGGCTGCGGAGGTGGTACGGGACCGCGCCGCTCTGGTTGTAGCGTTGCTGGGCCTCCACGCCCGCCTTGCTGATGACGTTGGTGCCGTCGCAGACCGCCAGATAGCTGCCGGACGGCACGGCCTGCAGCAGCCGCCTCACGATCGACCGCGCCTCGTCGTCCTCGCCGACGTGCCCTACGATCCCGATCAGGGTCAGCGCGATCGGCTGGGTGAAGTCCAGGGTCCGGGCCGCGCCCAGGATCTTGTCCGGATCGCGCAGGTCGGCGTCGATGTAGTCGGTGACGCCTTGCGGGGTGCTGGCGAGCAGGGCGCGGGCGTGCGTCAGCACCAGGGGGTCGTTGTCGACATAGACGACGCGGCACGCGGGGGCCACCCGCTGGGCGACCTCGTGGGTGTTGTCGGCGGTCGGCAGGCCGGTGCCGATGTCCAGGAACTGGCGGATCCGCGCCTCACCGGCCAGGTAGCGGACGGCACGGGTGAGGAACTGCCGGGAGGCACGGGCGACCTCGACGATCTCGGGGTAGATGTCACGGTACTGGTCACCGGCCGCGCGGTCCACCGGGTAGTTGTCCTTGCCGCCCAGCCAGTAGTTCCAGATCCTGGCCGAGTGGGGCACGGTGGTGTCGATCTTGGGTGGTGCCGTTCCCCGGCCGGGAGTGGGGGATCTG
>DATHIG010000451.1:0-8852 GCA_035490035.1 Actinomycetes bacterium | reverse complement strand
CAACCCCAGCCAGCTCCCAAGGACGCCAAGGACCGGCCCTAGCCCTTCCCCCGGACGGACGTGAGCAAGCCCACACGGCGAACTGTCCCTCTGACCAGGCACGCAGCCGGGAAGCCACGCACCTGATTCCGGAGAGGTGGCCAGCGGTCGCGTACGCCAACGTACGGCCCGTCCGTGCAGTGCCGCCGGGGAGCTTGGTCCAGGCTGGATGCGCTGGCCCGCCTACAATGGCCGGGAGCTCCGGGGTACAACCGTGGGGCTCGCGAGGGGCGGGAGGGGAACCATGGAGCAGCGTCCGGTTGTTGTCGTCGCCGCCAAGCGCACCCCGATGGGCAAGTTCATGGGCGCGTTCGCCGACGTGCCAGCGGTCGACCTCGGCATCGCCGCCGCCCGGGCGGCCCTCGACGCGGCCGGGCTCGACCCCGGCGAGGTCCAGGAGACGGTGGCGGGCCACGCCCGCCAGGCCGGCAACGGACCCAACCCCGGCCGGCAGGTGTCGATCCGCGCCGGCGTGCCCGAGACGGTCCCCGCCTACACCGTCAACAAGGCCTGCGGATCCAGCTCCAAGGCGCTCACCCTGGCCGCCGGGTCGATCATCCTCGACGAGATCGACCTCGCCCTGGTCGTCGGCATGGAGAACATGACCCGCACCCCTTACCTCCTCAGGGGCATGCGCGGCGGCTACCGGATGGGTCCCGCGGTGGTCGAGGACGGCATGTCCTCCGACGGCTTCCTGGACCCACTGGCCGGCGAGGGCATGGGCGAGACGGCCGAGAACCTGGCCGAGCGCTATGCGGTGACCCGCCAGGAGCAGGACACCTTCGCCCTGCAGTCCCAGCGCCGGGCGTCCGAGGCCTGGGAGACCGGCGCCTTCGCCGACGAGGTCGTCCCGGTCGACACCTTCGACGCCAACCGGCGCACGGTCACCGTCGAACGCGACGAGCACCCGCGGCCAGACACCACCCTGGATGGACTGGCCAAGCTCAAGCCGGTCTTCCGCAACCCGGGCACGGTCACCCCGGGCAACTCCTCGGGGATCTGCGACGGCGCCGCCGCCCTGGTCGTGATGGCCGAGGAGGCGGCAAGGGCCCGCGGCATCCGCCCGCTGGCCAGGGTCGTCGGCTGGGCCAGCGCCGGCGTCGACCCGCGCATCATGGGCTGGGGGGTGGTCCCGGCCACCCAGAAGCTGCTGGCCAAGATCGGCTGGAGCCTGCCCGAGGTCGACGTCGTCGAGGTCAACGAGGCGTTCGCCGCCCAGGTCCTAGCCTGCGACCGCGAACTCAAGCTCGACTGGGACCGGACCAACGTCAACGGCGGCGCCATCGCCCTCGGGCACCCGATCGGCATGACCGGCGCCCGAATCGTCGGCAGCGTCGTCCACCAGCTGCAACGCCGGGGGGCCAGGCGCGGCCTGGCCACCCTGTGCATCTCCGGCGGCCAGGGCATGGCGATCGCCCTGGAGCGGGTCCAGGACTGACCCGCCGCCGGCCGGCCGTAACGGTCCCGTTGCGGCCGGCGCCGAGACTACGGTCATGATCCACGACGGCGACATCGGAGAGCCAAGGCGTGCCAACGACCACAACCCCGACCCACCGACGGGGCCGGCGCCGCCACCCCGAATCCTCACGGACCCGGGGATTCCCGGCAGTGCTGGCCTGGGCGCTGTGGGTCCTTGTCCTGCTCGGGCTCGCGGTCGCCCTCTGGCTCGACCACCTGCTTCGCCAGGCTGGCCGACCCGACCTCGTCTCGACTGACGCCGACGCCGTCCCCTACGTGCTGGCGCTGGTGAGCGCGGCCACCGTTGGGGCGGTGGTGGCCAGTCGCCGGCCCCGCCACCCGGTTGGCTGGTTGCTGCTGGGGCTCGGGCTGTCGGTGATCGCACTGGGAACCTCGGACGCGTACGCGGCCTATGGGCTGCTGGCCCGGCCAGGATCGCTGCCGGCCGCCCGCTGGGCGGCGGTGTACGTGGACGTCAGCTGGGCCGCAGTGTCGACCCTGCTCGGGTTCATCCTGCTGCTCACCCCGACCGGGTCGCTCCCCTCGCCCGGCTGGCGCTGGTGGTCAAGGTTCGTCATGGCCGCGGCGGCCGTGTCGCTGACCCTCTCCACCGACCCGATGGACCCGCCCTACGAGGCGGTGGCCAACCCGCTCATGGTCCGGAGCGGGCCGCTGGTGGCCGTGGCCAGATTGGCCGACATCATCACCCTGGTGGGCGTGCTGGTCGCGGCCGGCTCGCTGGTGGTGCGCTTCCGCCGCTCCCGCGGCACCGAGCGCCTGCAGCTGCGCTGGGTGGCCCTGGCAGCCGCCCTCGCCGGGGTGGCGGTGGCGTTCATCCTGGTCAGCTGGGCGGCGGGGGGCGAGGCGGCCCAGCCTCTCTGGGGCTGGGTGACCGGGATCTATGTGGCCATCCTGCCGCTGGCGACCGGTGCGGCGATCCTGCGCTACCGGCTCTACGACCTGGACCGAATCATCAGCCGCACGCTCGCCTACGCGGCGCTCACGGTGCTCCTCGGCCTCGGCTACGCGGGAGTGGTGCTGCTGCTCAGCCGCCTGCTGCCCGACAGCTCGAGCCTGACCGTCGCCGGGGCCACCTTGGCGGTGGCGGCGGTGTTCCAGCCGGCCCGCCGCCGGGTCCAGGCCGCGGTCGACCGCCGCTTCAACCGCCGCCGCTACGACGCCGCCCGGACCATCCAGGCGTTCAGCGCCCGCCTCCGCCAGCAGATCGACCTGGACACCCTGACCGACGAGCTGGTGGCGGTCACCGAGCAGACCATGCAGCCGACCCGGGTGTCGCTCTGGCTGCGGGCACGACCCTAGCGGGGCCGATTGCATCGGCCGGCACGGGGCTGCTACGGTCCCGCTCTGGTCGCCGAGGTGGGAGGTCCGAGTTGGTCACCGCCATCGTGCTGGTCACCTGCGAGGTCGACCAGACTCCCGAGACCGCCCAGGCGCTCGCCGATCTCCAGGGGGTCAGCGAGGTCTACTCGGTGGCCGGCGACTGGGACCTGGTCGCGCTGGTCCGGGTCGGCGACCACGACGACCTGGCCGCGACCGTGACCGAGCACATCCGCAAGGTCCACGGGGTGGCCGCGACCCGCACCCTGATCGCGTTCCAGACCTACTCCCGCCACGACCTGGACCGGATGTTCTCGGTCGGCTTCGAGGCGGGCCAGCCCGACTAACCTTGGGTTCGTGCCGTTCTTCGCTCTCGGCAACGAACCGCCATCGACGGCCAACGCATCCAGATCACCCGCAGCCAGCGCCCGCCGGCCCGAACAGGGTGGGTCAGGGGCCGGTGGTCTGCCGGCGTGAGCTCTCGACCCAGGCGTCCAGGGCGTCTCTGGCCCGTCCCTGGTCGATCGAGGCGGCGGCCGCCTGGAGCCCGTCGGCCAGGCTGAGGGCGGCGTCGGCGGCGACCAGGGCCGCGGCCGTGTTCAGCAGCACCATGTCGCGGGCCGGGCCGCCCTGGCCGGCCAGGACCTCCTTGGCGATGGCGACGTTGCGGTCGACGTCGCCGCCGAGAAGGTCCTCACGGCTGGCGACGGCCAGGCCCAGCTCGACCGGGTCCACCTCGAGCTCCCTGACCCCGTCGGCGCTGACGTCCAGCAGTGTCGAGGTGGTGGTGGTGGTCAGCTCGTCGAGGCCGTCGTGCCCGTAGAAGACCAGCGCATGATGGACGCCGGTGCGGCGCAGGACCTCGGCCATGATCGGCGCCATCCGCGGGTCGGCGACACCGAGCGCCTGGTGGCCGGCCCTGGCCGGGTTGGTCAGGGGCCCCAGGAAGTTGAACACGGTCGGCACGCCCAGCTCCCGCCTCGGCACGGCGGCGTGGCGCATCGCCGGGTGGAACACGGGGGCGAAGCAGAAGCCGATGCCCACCTCGGCCAGGGTGGCCGCAACCCCCTCAGGCGGCAGGGCGATCGCCACCCCGAGGCCCTCCAGCAGGTCGGCGCTGCCACAGCGACCGGACGCGGCCCGGTTGCCGTGCTTGGCCACCCGCTGACCGGCGCCGACCGCGACCAGCGCGGCCAGGGTGGAGACGTTGAAGGTGCCGGCCCGGTCGCCGCCGGTCCCGCAGGTGTCGAGCAGCGGCCCGGGCACCTCGAGCGGTGCCGCCGCGGCCAGCATCGCCCTGACCAGGCCGGTCACCTCGGCCGCGGTCTCACCCTTGATGCGCAGGCCGGTGGCGAAGGCGGCGATCTGGGCCGGCGTGGCCTCCCCCGCCAGCACCGAGCGCATGGCGGCGCCGGCCTGTTCCTCACTGAGGTCCTCACGGCGCAGGAGCGGCCCGAGCACGGTGGGCCAGGCGAACAGGTCGGACACAGCCAGCTCCCGGTTCACATCGATGCTGTTGCCGCCAAGCCTAAACGACTCACGCCGAACCGGGCGCCCCCGCCCCTGCCCGCCAGCGTGCCGGCGCCGCGGTGCCGACGGATGCGTCCCCTGGGCCGGGACGGGCCAACCCGGTGCCGGGGAGCATGGCCCGGGTCAGGGCGGCCTGGCGGCGGGCGCCCGCGGCCTGGTCGCGGTCGCCGAGGGAGGTCCAGGCCTGGGCCTCGTCGAGGGCGAGCTGGAGGGCGGCCGCGCTGGCCGGTGGTGCCCGATCCTGGCCGGCCCTTGCCAGCTCGAGGGCGTCGCGGTAGCGGCCGTCGGCCAGGGCCCACCAGGCCAACGCCTCCAGGGCCCAGGCGGCCAGCTCGGCCTGTCCGGCCTGGCTGGCCAGCCGCAGGGCGGCGTCGCGGTTGGCCTCGGCCGCCTCCCGGTCGCCGGCATCGAAGTGGAGCTGGGCGAGCAACACCGACAGCCAGCCGGCGGCGGCCAGCAACCGGCGCCGCCGCCCCAGGGTCAGCCGGCCCTCCAGCAGGCGCGCGACATAGCGGCGCTGGGCCCGCACGGCCGGGATCAGCGCCGACGGCGGGGTCCCCGATGCGGCCCGGCGGAGCCGCTCGACCGCCCGCTCGACCCCGGCCAGGGTGCCGGCCCCGACATCGGACGCCTCCAGCCGCCTGGCCAGCTCCATCGCCTCGACCGCGGCAAGGGACCGGTCGGCCACCTCCCGATCCACCGGGTCGAGGCCGTCCCGGAAGCGTCGGGTGGCCGCCGGCGGTCGGGCCGGGGCCGGTCGCGCGGGCGCGTCGGCGGTCTCGGGGCCCGGCAATGGGTCTGAGGAGTCCAAGGCCGGCCGGAAGGAGGGGTCGGGGGAGGTTCGGGCGGACCACTCCTGGTCGGCGAGGGGCCAGAGCGCCAGCAGTCCCCCGCCGGCGTCGAGGACCCGGTCGCAGCGCTCGACCAGGTCACGGGACGGGCGCACGGCCGCCCGCTCGACCGCGCCGACATAGGAGCCGTCGTAGCCGGCGAGGCGACCCAGCCCGGCCTGGGTGAGGCCGCGGAGGGCTCGCAGACGGCGCAGCACGGCGCCGAGGCAGGCCGCGAACGACGCGCCCGGGTCGAGGGCCCGCGCCTGGCCCATCGCCACCTCCTCATGCGAATACTTCGCGAACGCCAAACGTTCGCATTCCAACCCCTGGACACCTGAACCACCCAACGTCACCTTGGCGGCCGAAGCGTCCGAGCGACGCGGAACCTACCAGCCGGCAGTGACAAGGAGGTCGCGACAGGTGCGGGTGCTCGTGGTGGTCCTCATCGGCCTTGTGGTGGTGCTCGCCATCCTGACCGAGCTGTGCCTGCTGCAGGCGGCGGCCATGCGCCGGAAGGTCAGAGCGGTCCTCCCTCCCGACGAGGAGGAGGATCGCTAGTGGAGTCCGGGGGTGCCGGTGCGACGCGGCAGCCCCGGGCCAGGGGCGCCCGGGTCGGGGTGAGTGGGCTCCTTCGGCCCGGGCGCCGTCCTCCGGAACGGTGCTCAGGCTGGCTGGGGCTCGGCCGGGAGGGCGTCGGCGACGGGAGCGACCACGGCGGACCGGTCGAGCAGGAGGCGGCCGTCGACCATCGCCTGGAGCTCGCTGAGGGAGCGGACCAGGGCGTCGTGGGACTGGAGGATGCGAGCCGCCAGGGCGGGGGCGACGGTGGCGTAGGAGGGGGCGAACGCGAAGCCGCAGAACGGGCAGCGGAACCCGTCGCTCGGCTGCAGGAGCTGCTCGAGGAGCAGCTCGCGCCGGCACGACCCGCAGTGGGCGGAGATGCTCACGCGACCGCTCCCTCGAGGGCGGCCTCGCCCTGCTCCTCCGCGAGCAGCTGGCTGGCGACCTGGGCGAGCGCGAACGGGTCGACGGGCCGGTTGACCAGGGCGTCGGCCCCGGACCAGCGGCCGAGCCACTCGTCCTGGACCCGGTCGAGGACCAGGATGACCGGGCCGGCCGTCTCGGGGTTGGACTTGAGGTCCCGGGTCAGGCCGAAGCCGCCGTAGGAGCCGACCGAGACCTCGGCCACCACCAGGTCGGGGTGGTGCGCCTCGGCAAGGACCAGGGCGTCGTTGCCGTCGGCGGCCTCCAGGAAGGAAACTTCCTCGCCGGTCAGCTCGAGGCGCTCGAGGGCGAGCTTGAGGCGGTCGCGGAATCCTGGGTCGTCGGCGACCAGCATGATCTGGATCACGGGCGCTCCCGTTCTGCTTGGGTCAGCATCCAGTCGGTGACGGTGAACACCAGGGATGGATACCACGTTCCGTCCCGCTGGATGGCTACGACGTAGGGGCCCTGCCCATTGGCGTCGGCCCGGTCAAGGGGAAGCGACTCGTGCAGCCTGCCGCCGACCAGCCGGCCGCTGGTCGCGTGGACCCTGGCCACGCCGTCGGCGACCCTCTCGGTCCGGGTCTGGAGGTCTTCGACGCGCAGGCCGCGTCCCGCCGTCGCCTCGTCAAGGCCGGCCAGGAGCGGCTGGTAGGCGGCGAGGATGCGGCGCTCGGCCGGCGTGAGCCGCTGGAGGGCGGCCTGCTGGTCGCGTCCGGCGGCGGCGGCCAGGTCGCGGACGGCGGCCTCGGGCGAGGCGGCGCCTGGGCCCGGTTGCTGGGCGGTCGCGGCGAGCTGGTCCCAGTCGGGCTCGGCGGCGCCGGCGGCGAGCCGCCCGTGCTCGGCGGCGGAGGCGAGCAGCGAGACCCGCCAGCGGTCGTCGGCGCGGAGCGCGACCACCCGCACGGCCCGCACCGCACCCTTGGTCTGGTCGGAGAGGCGACGGTTGAGCTGGTCGACCGGCAGCTCCAGCTTGGCCCCACGGGCGTCGCGGCCGCCGATGGTGCCGGCGGCCAGCTCGACCACGGCCACGTCAGCTCCGCCGAGGCCGGCGACCCGCTGGAAGCGGATGTCGCGGGCGGTGAGCTCGAGCCCGGAGAGCGGCTGGCCGGCCGGGCCGGTCATCCTGCCGGCCAGCAGGCCGGTGAGCCGGTCGCGGTAGGTCGCGAGGAGCAGGCGCTCCTCGACGTCCAGATACCCGCCGGCGCGGTCGAAGTCCTGGCCGCCGAGGGCGGTGAGCAGCCCGGTGGCGGCTGCCTCGGGCGAGGAGGCGCCCTGCGCGGTTGCGGCCATCTGGCGGACGGCGAACAGGCCGACCCCGCCGAACAGCAGCAGGACGGCGATGAGGCCAGCGGCGAGGCCGGGGCCAAGCCGGCGTCGCCTGGCCGGCGGCGGTGCCGGGGTCCAGGTCGACACGGTCGGGTGCTGATCGGTCACGGCGCTGCTCCTTCCACGGGCTCTCCCACCAAGGATAGGCCGAGCCGCCCGTCAAGGCGGGCTCCGCGCCGGTCGACAACCGTCGCATGGGACATCTCTGCCCGCGACCGCGCCGCGCGCGACCCGCCCGGGTCGCCATCACCGTGGTCGCCCTGGCCGCCATCCTCACCACCCCCGCCCTGGCCACCCCAGGCACCCCGGCCGGGCCCGCCCCTGGTTCCCTGGCCTCGGCCCCAGCCCAGGCGACCCCGGGCGACCCGATCGCGCCCACCGGGCCGGCCACTGGTTCCCTGGCCTCGGCCCGCGCCGACGCGGCGCGGCTGGAGCGGGAGGTGGCCAGGCTCGACGTCAAGGTGGAGACGCTGGCCGAGGCGTATGCGGCCGCGCAGGCCAGGCTGGAGGGGCTGATCCAGGCGGCGCACCGGCATCAGGCCGAGCTGGAGCGGTCCGAGCTGGCATTGCAGGCGACGAGGGGGACCTACGCCCGCGACATCCGCGATCTCTATGCCCGCGGTCCGCTGGCCCCGCTGGAGCTGCTGCTGGCCGCCGGGGACATGCACGAGCTGGCGCTGGCCAGGGGCGTGGCCAGCGGCGTGCTCGACCGGGACGTGCGGGCGTTGGCCAGCGTCGGGCTGGCCACCGGGACCGTGCGCGCCCGGGTCGCGGAGCTGGGAGCGACCCAGGCCGAGACGCTGGCCCTGCGCCAGCGCCTGGCCGGCCACCAGGCTGCCATCGGCGCGCTGCTGGCGACCCGCAAGGCCATGCTGGCCACCGCCCGGGCCGAGGTTCGCGCGCTGGTCCGGGCCGAGCAGCGGCGGCAGGAGGCGGCCAGGCGGGCCATGGTGGCGGCCGCGGCGGCCAGGGCCCGCACCCTCGGGTTCGCCGCCCTGGCCGACGTTCCCCCGCCGAACAGGACGGCCGCGGCCGCCGTCCGCACGGCCCTCGGCCAGATCGGCAAGCCGTACCGCTGGGGAGCGACCGGGCCGGGGTCGTTCGACTGCTCGGGGCTGGTCCGCTTCGCCTATGCCGACGCCGGGCTGGCGCTGCCTCGGACCTCGCGGCAGCAGTGGTCGGCGGGCCGGCACGTCGAGGTCACCGAACTGCGCCCCGGCGATCTGGTGTTCTGGGCCAACGACCCGGCCAACCCGGCGACCATTCACCACGTCGGCATCCACGTCGGGCAGGGCCTGATGGTTCACGCCCCCCACACCGGGGCGCTGGTCCGGGTGGACG
>DATHIG010000450.1:0-2110 GCA_035490035.1 Actinomycetes bacterium | reverse complement strand
CAGGCCCATCACCCGCCACCACGCCGACTGGCTCTCGTTGGTCGAGGTCTCCGGCCCGTTCCTCAGCCTGCCCGTGCTCGCCCGGGCCCTGCCCCAAGGACTCGACGCGGTGGACCCCGAGACGGTCGCCACCCTGCGCCGCGCCCACTCCGAGTGGCAGGACGAGCCCGCGCTCCAGGGGCAATGGGTCCGCTGGGTGCTCGGCAGCCTGCTCGACTTCGGCGAGGGCCTGCTGGTCGAGGGCCCGGCCGTCCCGACCACCCTCACCCACTCCGTCCCCGAGCACGGCGAGACCCTCCGGCCCGACCTGGCCGTCCTGGACCCGGGGCGTGACCGCGTGGCCGCCCGGCTGCTGGTCGCGGTCTGGCCCGACGGGCAGCCGCTGGATGCGCGTCTGGCCGGGGCGCGCTGGGCCGCCACCCCGCTGGACCGCATGGTCGACCTGCTGCGCGGCACCGGCGTGCGCCTCGGCCTGGTGACCAACGGCGAGCGCTGGACGCTGGTCGACGCCCCGCGCGGGCAGACCAGCGGGTTCGCCACCTGGGAGGCCGGGATCTGGCTGGAGGAGCGCAGCACCCTAAACGCTTTCGTCACCCTGGTCGGCGCCCACCGGTTCTTCTCGGTGCCCGAGACCGACACGCTTGAGGCCCTGCTCGCCGAGAGCGCCAATGCCCAGCAGGAGGTCACCGACCAGCTCGGCCGCCAGGTCCGCGCCGCGGTGGAGATGCTGGTCGATGCCTTCAGCCGGGCCGACCGGGAACGCGGCGGCCGGCTGCTCGGCGACCTGGACCCGCGCACCCTCTACCAGGGCGCCCTCACCACCATGATGCGGCTGGTCTTCCTGCTGGCGGCCGAGGAGCGGGGGCTGTTCCTGCTCGGCGACCAGCTCTACGACGAGTCCTATGCGGTCTCGACGCTGCGGGGGCAGCTCCAGGAGGAGGCCGACCGCTTCGGCGAGGAGCCGCTGGAGCGCCGCCACGCCGCCTGGCAGCGCCTGCTCGCCACCTTCCGCATGGTCCATGGCGGCGTGCAGCACGAGCAGCTCCGGCTGCCCGCCTACGGCGGCGGCCTGTTCGACCCTGACCGCTTCCCGTTCCTGGAGGGCCGCAAGCCCGGCGTGGCCACCACCGACGAGCCGGTGCCGATCGACGACCGGACCGTTCTGCACCTGCTCGACGCCCTCCAGGTGCTGCGGCGCAAGGGCCGCGGAGCCGGCCCGGCCGAGGCGCAGCGGCTGTCCTACCGGGCGCTGGACGTCGAGCAGATCGGCCACGTCTATGAGGGCCTGCTCGACCACACCGCGGTCCGGGTCGACGACCCGGCGGTCGGGTTCGACGGGAAGCTGGAGCCGGAGGTGTCGCTGCGCCTGGTCGAGGAGCCGGCCGCCCGCGGGCGCGAGGCGCTGGTCGACTGGCTCCGCGAGGAGACCGGTGAGTCGCGGGCCTGGGTCGAGCGGCGGCTGGACGCCGACCTCCCGCCGGCCGAACGCCAGCGCCTGCTGGTCGCCTGCGACAACCACCAGGCGCTCGCCGAGCGGGTGGCGCCGTTCGGTGGGCTGCTCCGCCGCGATCTGCGCGGCGCCCCGCTCGTTTACCTGCCGGGCAGCACGTATGTGACCAAGGCCAGCGAGCGGCGCAGCAGCGGCACCTACTACACGCCGCGGGCGCTCGCCGAGGAGGTTGTGCGCCACACCCTCGATCCGCTGGTCCACCGCCCAGGCCCAGCCGAGGGAGCCGAGCCGGCCGACTGGCGGCTGCGCCCGTCCAGCGAGCTGCTCGACCTGAAGGTCTGCGACATGGCGATGGGCTCGGGCGCGTTCCTGGTCGCCGCCTGCCGCTACCTTGCCGACCGGCTGGTGGAGGCGTGGCAGGCTGAGGCCGCAACCGATGTCTCCGGCCCGGGCGGCGCCGAGGTTCCCCTCCCGCCCGACCCGGAGGAGCGGGCGGCGCTCGCCCGCCGGCTGGTCGCCGACCGCTGCCTGTTCGGGGTCGACAAGAACCCGATGGCGGTGGAAATGGCCAAGCTGTCGATGTGGCTGATCACCTTGGCCAAGGGCCGCCCGTTCACGTTCCTGAACCACGCGCTTCGTGGCGGCGACTCGCTGCTTGGG
>DATHIG010000449.1:0-14196 GCA_035490035.1 Actinomycetes bacterium | reverse complement strand
GGCATCTCCGGCGACTTCGACCGGCTGGACTGCCGCAACCCGCGCCGCACGACCCGCTTCGGCAGGCGGCGGTACCACCACTCCGCCACCTCGGCCCATGGCACGACCTTCCGCACCCACGTTACCGAGCACCTCGGCTTCGCACGGGTCACGGCGATTACCCCCGCCGACGTCGAGCCGGTCTACGACATCGAGGTGGACGGGCCGCACAACTTCGTCGCCGAGGGCCTGATCGTCCATAACTCCGAGGTCGTCTACCACAAGGTCCGCGAGGACCTGGAGGAGCAGGGCGTCCTGTTCCTGGACACCGACACCGCGCTGCGGGAGCACGAGGACCTGTTCCGCGAGCACTGGGCGACCGTGATCCCGCCCAACGACAACAAGTTCGCGGCGCTCAACTCGGCCGTGTGGTCGGGCGGGTCGTTCATCTGGATCCCCGAGGGCGTCCACATCGACATCCCGCTGCAGGCCTACTTCCGGATCAACTCCCAGAACATGGGCCAGTTCGAGCGGACCCTGATCATCGCCGAGCCCGGCTCCAGCGTGCACTACGTCGAGGGCTGCACCGCGCCCATCTACTCCTCGGACTCGCTGCACTCGGCGGTGGTCGAGATCATCGTCAAGCCCCACGCCAAGGTCCGCTACACCACCATCCAGAACTGGTCGACCAACGTCTACAACCTGGTCACCAAGCGGGCCGCGGCCTACGAGGGCGCGACCATGGAGTGGATCGACGGCAACATCGGCTCCAAGCTGACCATGAAGTACCCGGCGGTGCTGATGCTGGGCGAGCACGCCCACGGCGAGATCCTCTCGGTCGCCTTCGCCGGCAACGGCCAGCACCAGGACGCCGGGGCCAAGCTGACCTTCGCGGCGCCCAACACCACCGGGCAGATCATCTCCAAGTCGATCTCCCGCGACGGCGGCCGCACCTCCTACCGCGGCCTGGTCAAGGTCGAGGACGGCTCGCCTGGCGTCAAGGTGAACGTCCGCTGCGACGCGCTGCTGCTGGACGAGGAGTCGCGTTCCGACACCTACCCGTACACCGACGTCAAGGAAGAGGACGTCACCCTCGGGCACGAGGCCACCGTCTCCAAGATCGGTGACGACCAGCTCTTCTACCTGCAGTCGCGCGGCCTCTCGGAGGCGGAGGCGACGGCCATGATCGTTCGCGGGTTCATCGAGCCGATCTCCAAGGAGCTTCCGATGGAGTACGCGCTCGAGCTGAACCGCCTCATCGCCCTGCAGATGGAAGGGGCGGTCGGGTAAGG
Source organism: Actinomycetes bacterium (assembly GCA_035490035.1). GTDB lineage: Bacteria > Actinomycetota > CALGFH01 > CALGFH01 > CALGFH01 > CALGFH01. Next base: position 12,925 of record DATHIG010000449.1, on the reverse strand, counting down.
GTGGGCGTCGAGACACTGACCTTGAAGGACCTCGACCAGGCGGCGGTGACCGCCTGGTCGAGCGCCCTCGGCGACCCCGACTGGTTCCTGGCCAGGCGCCTGGAGGCGCTGGCCGCCCTCGGCAAGCTGGACCGCCCGACCGGCCGCGAGGAGGCCTGGCGGTTCACCGACCCCAAGCGGGCCGGCCTTGACCGCCACGCCATCCTGCGTGGCAGCGGCCAAGCCGCCGCCGAGGGCGCCAGGGTGCTGGCCGCCGGCCACCACGTCGCCGCCTCCGGCGGGGACGTGGCCGGGACCGAGCTGGAGCCGGCCGGGCTGGTCGCCACCGTCGACGGCGCGACCACCGAGTCGTTCCTGGATCCCGAGCTGGCCGCCAGGGGCATGATCCTCACCGACCTGGCCACAGCGTTGCGCGAGCATGCCGGCCTGGTCGAGCCCCGCTTCATGACCTCGGCGGCGCCGTTCGACGAGGACTGGTTCCTGGCCCTGCACGCCACCGTGGTCACCGCCGGCACCTTCCTGTACGTGCCCCGCGGGGTCGAGGTCACGGTGCCGATCGGCGTCCTGGACCGGCGCACCGTCGCCGGGGCCAGCTTCGGCCACACCCTGGTCGTGGTCGAGCCGGAGGCGTCGCTGACGCTGGTCCAGCAGCACGGTTCGCCCGAGGCCCTCGACGGCCGCGCGTTCCACCACGGCGTCACCGAGCTGCTGATCGGGGAGCGGGCCAAGGTCCAGTACCTGTCGCTCCAGGAGTGGGGGAGCGAGCAGGTCAACCACTTCGGCATCCAGCGGGCCGTGGTCGGCCGCCAGGCCGGCTTCCGCTCGTTCGTGGTCACGCTGGGGGGCGGGGTCGTCCGGGTGTCGCCGGAGGTCGTGCTCGGCGAGGGCGCCGAGGCCGACCTGCTCGGGGCCGTGTTCGCCGACGCCGGGCAGCGGTTCGAGCACCGGGCCAACGTGACCCATGCCGAGCCCCACGCCCGCTCCAGCCTCCTCTACAAGGCCGGGCTGCTTGGCGGCTCGCGCAACATCTTCAACGGCAACCTGATCATCAGCCCGGGGGCCCGGGGCAGCGACGCCGGACAGACCATGCGCAACCTGGTCCTGTCCCGCGACGCCCACGCCGAGGCCAACCCGTTCCTTGAGATCCTCAACTCCGACGTCAAGGCGGCCCACGCCGCCGCCACCGGCCGGGTCGACGACCTGCACCTGTTCTATCTGGAGTCGCGGGGCATCCCGCGCCGGATGGCCCGCCGGCTGGTGGTGTTCGGGTTCTTCGAGGAGGTCCTGGCCCGGGTCACCGTGCCCGCCGTGCGCCGGCGCCTCGAGGCGGCCCTGGAGGCCGAGCTGGAAGCGGCCGCGGCGGCCCAGAAGGCGCGGGAGGGGGAGGACGGCTGATGCCGTTCGTGCGGCTGGCCGGGCTCGCGGAGCTGGAGCCAGGCCAGGGCCACCGGGTCGAGCTCGGCGACGAGGAGGCGGTCGCTCTGATCCGCACCGCCGAGGCTGTGTTCGCGGTCGTCGACGTGTGCAGCCACGAGGAGTACCCGCTGTCAGAGGGCTGGGTCGAGGACCACACCATCGAATGCGCCCTGCACGGCAGCCGCTTCGACCTCACCACCGGGGACCCGGACGCCCCGCCGGCCGTGCGGCCGGTGCAGATCTTCCCGGTCCGGGTCGAGGGCGAGGACGTGCTGGTCGACCTGCCCGACGACTGGGCCAAGCTGGCCCAGGACCTTGAACGTTACTGAGGAGAGAGATGCCTGACGCGACCCTGGTCATCGAGGACCTCCACGTCGACGTGGACGACAAGCAGATCCTTCGCGGTGTCGACCTGACCGTTGAGCCGGGCCGGGTCCACGCCCTGATGGGCCCCAACGGCTCCGGCAAGTCGACCCTGGCCTACGCCCTGGCCGGCCATCCCCGCTACCGGGTGACCGGTGGCAAGGTCGAGTTCAAGGGCGAGGACGCGCTCGACCTCAAGCCCGACGAGCGCGCCCGGCTGGGCATGTTCCTTGCCATGCAGTACCCGGTCGAGGTGCCGGGGGTCTCGGTGACCAACTTCCTGCGTACCGCCATGAACGCCGTGCGGGGCGAGGACATCCCCGTCCGCGAGTTCGCCAAGGACCTCCGCGAGCAGATGCGGCTGCTGGACATGGACCCGAGGTTCGCCGAGCGCAACCTCAACGAAGGCTTCTCGGGCGGCGAGAAGAAGCGCCACGAGATCCTCCAGATGGCCCTGCTCCGCCCCGAGCTGGCCATCCTCGACGAGACCGACTCGGGACTTGATGTCGACGCCCTGCGGGTCGTGGCCGAGGGCGTCAACCGGCTGCGCGGCCCCGAGCTCGGGGTCCTGCTGATCACTCACTACACCCGTATCCTGCGCTACATCTCCCCGGACATGGTCCACGTCATGGTCGATGGGCGGGTCGTGGAGTCCGGCGGCCCCGAGCTGGCCGACCAGCTGGAGGCCGAGGGGTACGAGCGCTGGCGTGGCGACCCCGCCACCTGAGACCCGGTTCCAGGAGGCTCCCCGATGACGTCCCCCACCGCGCCGCTCGACGTGGCCGCCGTCCGCGGCGACTTCCCCATCCTGGAGCGCCGGATCAACGGCAAGCCGCTCGTCTACCTCGACTCGGCCGCCACCAGCCAGAAGCCACGGCAGGTGCTGGCGGCCATGGACGACTACTACGAGCGGCACAACGCCAACGTCCACCGGGGGGTCCACACCCTGGCCGAGGAAGCCACCCACCTGTTCGAGCAGGCCCGCGGCAAGGTGGCCCGCTTCGTCGGCGCTTCGGAACGGGCGACGGTGTTCACCAAGAACGTGAGCGAGGCCATCAACCTGGTCGCCTACGCCTGGGGCCTGCGCAACCTCGGCGAGGGTGACGAGATCCTGGTCACCGAGATGGAACACCACTCCAACCTGGTGCCGTGGCAGCTGGTGGCCGGCATGACCGGCGCCCGGATCCGCGCCGTGCCGGTCACCGGCGACTACCTGCTGGACCTGGAGGCCCTTGACGGCCTGCTCGGCGAGCGGACCCGCATGGTCGCCGTTTCGGCGATGTCGAACGTGCTCGGCACCGTCAACCCCGTGGCCCAGATCGCCGAGCGGGCCCACGCCGCCGGGGCGCTGGTGCTGGCCGACGCCGCCCAGGCCGTGCCCCACGCCGGGGTCCGCCTGGACGAGCTGGGCGTCGACTTCCTCGGCTTCACCGGCCACAAGGCCCTTGGCCCGATGGGGGTGGGGGTGCTCGCCGCCCGCGAGGACCTGCTGGACGGGATGGAGCCGTTCCTTGGCGGGGGCGAGATGATCCGCGACGTCACCATCGACGGTTCCACGTGGAACGACATCCCGTGGCGCTTCGAGGCCGGCACCCCCAACGTGGCCGAGGCGGTCGGGCTGGGGGCGGCCGTTGACTACCTGCAGGCATTGGGCATGGACCGGGTCAGGGCCCACGAGGTCGACGTCACCGGCTACGCCCTCAAGCGGCTCGGCGAGATCGAAGGGCTGCGCGTCTACGGTCCTTCGGACGTCGAGCATCGCGGCGGGATGGTCTCGTTCGCCCTCGGCGACATCCACCCGCACGACGTGGCCCAGGTGCTGGACGAGGACGGGATCGCGGTCCGGGCCGGCCACCACTGCGCCAAGCCGCTGCTGCGGCGCCTTGGGGTCCAGGCCACCACGCGCGCCTCCTTCTACCTGTACTCGACCACCGAGGAGGTCGACGCGCTGGTCGCCGGCCTCGACAAGGTCAAGCGGTTCTTCGCCTAAAGGAAGCCGACGATGGGTCTCGAAGACCTGTACCAAGAGATCATCCTCGACCACTACAAGAAGCCCAGGAACCCTGGGCGGCTCGATGGCGCCCGGGTCGAGGTGCACCACTACAACCCGGTCTGCGGGGACGAGCTGGTGCTGGGGCTGCGACTGGACGGCGAGCGGGTGGCGGCGGTGGCGGTCGACGCCAAGGGCTGCTCGATCTCCCAGGCGGCCGCCTCGGTGATGACCGAGCAGGTGTTCGGCCGGCCGCTGCCCGAGGCGCTCGACCAGGCCGAGGCGTTCCGGCGGATGATGCACGGCGAAGGCGAGCCGGACGAGGAATTGCTCGGGGATGGGATCGCGTTCATGGGAGTGGCGCGCTATCCGGTCCGGGTCAAGTGCGCGCTGCTCGGCTGGATGGCGTTCAAGGACGCGGCCGCCCGCGCCGCCGGCGGCCAGGGTGGCGGTGAGACCGTCTACGGCGAGGAGCAGGACGAGACCGCGGTCCGGGCCGCGCGAGGCGGCCGGGGCCCGGGGGGTCAGGCAGCCGAAGGCGAGAGCCCGCGGACGGGAACAGGAAGGGAAGGAACGACGTAGATGGCGACGGATGCGGAGATCTTCGAGGCGATGAAGCAGGTCGAGGACCCGGAGCTCGGCGTCAACGTGGTCGACCTCGGGCTGGTGTACGGCGTCGACCAGGAGGACGAGGGGCGCAAGATCCGCCTCGACATGACCCTCACCACCGTGGCCTGCCCGCTGACCGACATGATCGAGGGCGCCACCAACGCCGCCCTGGTCGGCCTGGACGACATCCAGGAGGTCGAGATCAACTGGGTGTGGTCACCCCCGTGGGGACCGGACCGGCTCACCGAGGACGGCAAGGTGGCCCTGCGCTCCATGGGCTTCGCGATCTGAGGTACAGGTCCCCCCACGGGGCACCGCCTTGCAACGCACCCTGCGGGGTGCCCGAACCAAGAGGTACTCACCGATGGCATTACCGGCACTGGTTGAACCGGCGGCCGAGCTGTCGCGGGACGAGATCGCCCGCTACTCCCGCCACCTGATCATTCCCGACGTGGCCATGGACGGGCAGAAGCGGCTCAAGAACGCCCGGGTCCTGCTCATCGGCGCCGGCGGCCTCGGCGCGCCCAACGCCATGTACCTGGCCGCGGCCGGGGTCGGGCAGCTCGGCCTGGTCGACTTCGACGTGGTCGACGCCTCCAACCTCCAGCGTCAGGTCATCCATGGGACCTCCGACATCGGCCGGCCCAAGCTGGAGAGCGCCCGCGACAAGATCGTCGAGATCAACCCGTACGTCGAGGTGACCCTGCACCAGACCCGGCTCAGCTCCGAGAACGCCCGCGAGCTGATCCGCGGCTACGACCTGGTGATCGACGGGTCCGACAACTTCCCCACCCGCTACCTGGTCAACGACGCCTGCGTGCTCGAGGGCAAGCCGTACGTGTGGGGTTCCATCTACCGGTTCGACGGCCAGGCCAGCGTGTTCTGGGCCGAGCATGGGCCCTGCTACCGGTGCCTGTACCCGGAGCCGCCACCACCGGGCATGGTCCCCTCGTGCGCCGAGGGTGGCGTGCTCGGCGTGCTCTGCGCCACCGTCGGCTCGGTCCAGGCCAACGAGGCCATCAAGCTGCTCACCGGGATCGGCGACCCGCTGGTCGGCCGGCTGCTCATCTACGACGCCCTCGAGCTGTCGTTCAAGGACATCACCGTCCGCAAGGACCCCGGCTGCGCCGTCTGCGGCGAGCACCCCACCGTCACCGAGCTGATCGACTACGAGGAGTTCTGCGGCGTGGTCTCCGACCAGGCCCAGCAGGCCGCGGCCGGGGCCACCCTCACCCCGGCCCAGCTCAAGGCGCTGCTCGACGACGGGGAGAGGATCTCGCTGGTGGATGTCCGGGAGCCGGCCGAGTGGCAGATCAACCGCCTGCCAGGGGCGTCCCTGATCCCGCTGGACACCCTGCCCGAGCACCTGGCCGAGCTGCCCCAGACCGAGCCGGTGATCCTGTACTGCAAGACCGGGGTCCGGTCGGCCGAGGCGCTCGCGCTGCTCAAGCAGTCCGGGTTCTCGACGGCCAGGCACCTGGGCGGCGGCATCACCGCCTGGGCCAAGACCGTCGACCCCAGCGTTCCCGTGTACTGAGCCTGCCAGCGTTCCCGTGTGGTGAGCCTCCCCGGATCCTGGGAGTCGGCGGGGTAAGCTCGGCGCGTTCCGGTCGATCCTGTCACGAGGATCGGGCCCCGACGCGAACAAGGACGCCACCGCATGGGTCTTCCCGGTCGGACCTCCCTCGTCCGCATCCTGCTGCTCTCCGCGGTGTGCTGCGGCCTTCCGCTGGGCGAGGCGCACGCCGCCGAGCCGGGTCGGCCGACCCAGGCGGCGCCGGCCGCCGCAGCCCGGAGCGACGAGTTCGTACCTGGGCGGGTCCTGGTCGGGTTCGAGGCCGGGGCGGGGGCCGGGGGCCGACAGGCGGCCGCGGCGGCGGCGGTCGATGGCCGGGTGGTGGCTGGGAACGGCCGGACCCGGCTGGTGGAGCTGGACCAGGGCGCCGACGTGCGTGCGGCCGCCCGCCGGCTCGCCAGCCGACCCGGGGTGGCGTTCGCCGAGCCGGACTGGATCCGGCGGGTCGACGACTGCGACCCGGCGGTCTGCTGGCACCTCCAGCCCGGCCCGGGGGCCAACGCGGTCGCCGCCCACGCCGGCGGGACCACCGGCCACGGCCGGACGGTGGCGGTGGTCGACACCGGGGTGGCGACCGGGGTCGCCGACCTGGCCGGGCGGGTCGCCGAGCGCTGGCGGTGCAACCCCGCCTGCGCACTGCTGGACCCGGCCGAGCCCGACACCCCGGCGGACCCCCAGGACCCCCAGGATCCGCTGCGGGCGTCCCACGGCACCGAGGTGGCCAGCGTGGTCGCGGCCAATGACGACGGCGGAGGCACGACCGGCGTCGCCCCCGGCGCCACCATCGTGTCCTACCGGGTCGACGGCACCGACGGCATCCCGATCTCGTCGGTGCGGTCGGCCCTGCTCCGCATCGCCGCCGACGACGACATCGACGTGGTCAACCTGAGCCTCGGCGGCTCGCAGCGGTCGCCCAGCGAGCGGGAGGCGGTCGACGCCGTCCTGGCCGCCGGCAAGATCGTCGTGGCCTCGGCCGGCAACACCGGCGACCGCATCCCCCAGTACCCGGCCGCCTTCCCCGGTGTGATCTCGGTCGGCGCCACCGACGCCGACGGCCAGATCGCCTCGTTCTCCTCCTACGGCAAGGTCGACCTGGTCGCCCCGGGCGCCTGCGTCGCCGTCGCCGAGGTCAGCGGCTTCGACCAGGACGGCGGCTGCCCCGGCGACGCCGGCAGCGGCGTCGCCTACAACAGCGGCACCTCGTTCGCCGCCCCGATCGTCTCCGGAGTGCTCGCCCTGGCCGACAGCGGCAGCCCGCTGCTGGCCCGCCTCGCCCTCGAGGCCGGCGCCAGCGCCCACCACCCGGGCGGCGACGCCGCCGCCAAGCAGTGGGGGCATGGGCTGGCCGACGCCGCCGCGTTCGTGGAAGCCCACCAGCCCGATGCGCCACCCTCCCTGGTCCTGGAGACCAGCGGGCGGGACGGGGAGGAGGGCGGGCACCGGTTCGGGTCGGGCGACGGCCAGCTTCCGCACCCGTCCACCACCTTCGTCGCCTACGCCTTCCAGGCGGGCGACGGCCTGGCCGCCGGCCCGGAGACGGCAGAGTTCACCGGCGCGTCCGACGGCACCGCAGCCTTCGAGGAGGCCGACGGTGGGTCGGGCGTGTTCAGCGCCACCCTGGACAGCGGCCCGCTGGAGCCGGGGACGCAGCGCGAAACCGTCACCGCGGCCCTGGACGGCATCGAGGCGACCGGGTCGGTGCCCGTCCTGGTCCTGCAACCCGACGACCAGGCGCCGGGGGTGGCGCTGGTCGGCTCCGGCGACGACGCCTGGCGGCGGGTGGACAGCGTCGACGCCGACGACCTCGACGACGTCTACGCGGTCACCCTCGGCAAGGGCGACCGGCTGGATGCCGCCATCGCCAACCTGTCGGGCGTCCCGGTGGCGATGCTGCTGTTCGACGCCGGCACCGACGACGTGGTCGGCCAGCTGGACCGGTCGCTGGCCTGTGGCGGCGGAGCCGAGGTCGGCTGCCCGACCGGCGGCCTGCGCTTCGAGGCCGATGCCCGCGGCACCTACCTGCTCGACGTGTTCTCGACCGGGTCCAACGGCGGCTACCGGCTCACCTGGACGGTGCGGAACGCGGCCGGCCTGCCGGTCGGGGTCACGGTCCCCGCCTGCAGCCCCAACGGCGACGGCGTCCAGGACCGCTGCGCCTGGACCGCCGGCGCCGTCGGCGGCTGGACCACCACCTCGTTCATCACCAGCGGCGCCACCGCGGTGAAGCGCGACCCCGGCACCGGTGCGCGCACCTGGGACGGGCGCGACGGCGAGGGCGCCGACAGCGGCCCCGGCAGCTACCTGCTGCGGATCCTCTACACCGAGCCCGGCGGCCGGGCCCTGCAGCGCGCCTTCGTGCTCACCCTCGACAAGGACCCGCCGGGCATCGCCGCCGCCACCGCCGCGCCGAACCCGTTCGAGCCCCGACCCGCCGACGGCGACCGGGACGCCACCAGCTTCGCGATGACCTCGACCGAGTCGGGCCGGCTCCGGGTGGTCGTCTACCGCTATGCCAGCACCACCGTGGTCCGGGTCCTGGCCAGCGGCTGGCAGCCGGCCGGGCGCCAGCGGGTCTGGTGGAGCGGGCAGACCTCCTCGGGGGCCTGGCTGCGCGGGACCTTCTCCTACGTGATCGAGGCCATCGACGCCGCCGGCAACCGCTCCAGCTCGCGACGGCACACCGTGCGGGTGCTGTGAGCGCCCGGAATCGGTCCGCGATCGGCCGAATGGGATCTTCGGATAATGGCTTGACCCTCCAACGGGCGTCTGCCAGGGTGAGTGGGCACTGGCGGAGAGCCCGTTGAGTGCTGGCCGGGTCTCCGACTTCTGGCGGGCCGGTCGAGGAGGTGCCCCATTGTGAGCTCCCGGATGCTCGTCACTCCCTGGAGGGTCCTGTCTGGACCCACGGGTGACGTGTGCCCGGAACCGGCCACGATCGGCACCACGCTGCCATACCTCGGCCGGAGCGCCAAGGCCGTTGGCGTCGCCGTCTTCGACGGCGGCCAGGACGGTCGCCAGGCCTTCGCGGTGGATCGACGGGAGGTACCACCCTGACGGGACCTCCCCGGAGCAGACCTCAACGGTCGCTCCGAAACCGCGAAGGCCGTGGGCGAACCCCACGGCCTTTTTGATTGCCCGAGTCCGCGACAACCGCCGGCCGTCAACGATGACGACAAGGAGCCACCCGACCATGCAGACCCTGGAGCTGTTCCCACCTGGGCGAGCGCTGCCGTGCGTGCAGGCGGGACCCGACCTCTACTTCTCCGAGTCACCCCGCGAGCTGGAGCTGGCCAAGCAGCTCTGCCGGCCCTGCCCGCTGCGCACCAGGTGCCTCGAGGGCGCCAAGGAGCGCGGCGAGCCCTGGGGTGTATGGGGTGGGGAGGTGTTCGTCGAAGGCCGCCCCGTTCCCTACAAGCGGTCCCGAGGACGTCCCCGCAAGCATCCGCTGCCCCCGCTCCCGGCCGAGGTCCCGGCCGCGCAGGCCGAGGCCTGTTGACGAGGTCCACGCACCCGCGCGGGAGGGTGAGCACCACCCCAGGCCCAGCCCCGACCCGACCCGACCCCGACCCCGACCCGACCCCCGGCATCGTGCCCACCGGCACGGCGCCGGGGGTTGCCGCGTTGCCGCCTTGCCGCGTTGCCACCTTGCCGTTAGGCGCCAGGCGCCAGCGGCGGCCCGTCAGCCGCCGTCGGCGTCGGCGACAGCCCGCGCTCGGCGTCGGAGCCTCGACGGGCGCCCGCCGGTCGACAGCCAGGAACCGGCGAGGATGGCCAGCAGCCCCACCACCGAGGAGGCGCCAACCCGCTCGTCCAGGACGAGCACGCCGAGGACGACCGCCACCAGCGGGTTGACGTAGGTGATGACGCTGGCCCGGCTCGGTCCCGCCTCGGTGATGAGCCGGAAGAACAAGACCAGCCCGAGCGCGGTGCAGACGACGCCGAGCACGGCCAGTGACCCCAGCGCGTCCAGCGACGGCATCCCGTCGGGCGGCGTGGCGATCGCCGCGGGCAGCAGCGCGACGGTGGCCGCGGCAAGGCTGACGGCGATCGGGCCGAGTGGGTCGAGGTCGGCGAGCCGGCGGTTCACGATGATCGGCGCCGTCGCGTACCCGAGCGTCGCCACCAGGATGAGCGCGGCGCCGAGGAGCTCGTCGGGCTTGCCGGCGACGTCGACGCCGAGCAGGGCGACCACTCCACCGAAGCCGACCACGAGCCCGCCCAGCCGCAGGCCGGTCGGCTTGTCGGCCTGCGAGAAGCGCACCGACAGCAGCGCCACCATCAGCGGCATCGAGGCGATGAGGATCGCGGTCAGCGACGAGGAGACGTGCTGCTCGCCGAGGGCGATGAGCAGGAACGGCACGGCGATCTCGCAGGCGGCATAGGCGGCGACCGCTCGCCACCGGCCGCCGAGCCCGCGCAGCGCCCTGCGGCGATGGGCCAGGGGCAGCAGGAGCGCGGCGCCGAGCGCCACCCGCGACCAGGCGATGAACGCCGGCGGGACGTCGGCGTCGACGGCGACCTTGATGAAGAAGTACGGCACACCCCACACCACCGAGACGGCGGCGAACAGCAGCCAGGCGCGGGCGTTCATGCGTCGGCGGCTGCCTCGCCGCGCAGCCACTGGATGTACCGCTCGGCGGAGCGCTCCACCACGCGCCGGGCGTCGCGGCGCAGCACCGGCTCCCACCAGCCGCCGTAGATTCGATCGAACCGGTAGGGCCGGACCGCGTCGACCACCCGGCGGACCGCCCGCTCGGGCAGCGGCAGACGGTTCGGCGCGCTCCGCACGAAGGTGACCCGGTCCTCGCCCGGGGTCACGAAGATGGTGTCGCCGCTGAGCAACGCGCCGGCACCGCCGGCGCCGTCGGCCCAGTGCACGACCGCGCTGCCCGGGAAATGCCCGCCGCACTGGACCAGGGTGACGCCGGGAAGGACCGGCAGCGAGCCGGACCAGGTCAACGGCGGCCGGTCGGGCGGGCGGGTGAGCCAGGCGGCGTCGGCCTCTGGCAGCAGGATGTCGGCGTCCAGGGCGCGGGCCCATTCGGTGATGGCGCCGTAGAAGTGGGGGTGGCTCGCGCTGACCGCCCGCAGCCCGCCGGCGTCCCTGACCGCCTGGATGGCTTCCTCGTCCAGGAAGCCCGGCGGGTCCCACAGCAGGTTGCCCTGGGGCGTGCGGACCAGCAGCGCCCGCTGGCCGATGGCGAACGGCGGGTCGACGCCGATCCCGACCAGGCCCGGCTCCACCTCGCGGACGTCGCCATGATGCCCGGCCGCCTGCAGCTCCTCCGGCGTGGTCCACCGCTGACCGGTTGCGGGCACCCACTGGCGCTCGTCGGCGCAGATGACACAGGCGGTGGGGGCCGACGGGCCCTCCGGGTAGTGGTTGCCGCAGGCGGCGCAGATCCAGACCGGCACGGTTCCCATCCTTTCGTCGGGCCGTTGCGTCAACGGGTACGCGAGCCACCCGGTGGCCGTCAAGGCGGCCTGGAATCCGGCAGACGACCGGTCGGTCAGGTCAGCGTGGCCGAGGTGGTCGTCGGCTGGGTGCGCTGGGACCAGGCGAAGCCCGACCCTAGCAGCAGGTTCAGGCCCACCGCGATCCAGCCCAGCGCGTTGAAGGGGCCGAACAGCGTCCCCCACAGGGCCAGGGCCACCCCGATGGCGTAGGTGATGGCGAGGGCTCGGGCGATCGCCTGCCCCGCGGCGGAGTCGGCGGCGTCCCTGGCCAGCCAGGTTGTCAGGCCGATGGCGAGCAGGTCGACCCCGAACCAGCGGGCCATGTAGACCCCTTCGGGGTTGGGGGTGATGCCGTAGAGATCCAGGATCGGGTCGGTGGCCACCAGCAGCGCGATGCCGTAGCCGGCCCCGATGGCGCCGTTGAGCACGAACAGCCGCTTGCGGGTCATGAGCTTGCTCCCTCCTCGGGATGGTGGATCGCCGGCGGTCAGGCGCCGGGCTGGGTCGGGGTCGACCGCTGCTCGCCCTCCGCGCTGGTCAGCCCGTCGATCACCCGGCGCAGCAGCGTCTTGAGGGTCTGGAGCTCCTCGACACTCAGGACGCGCGCGGCGAGCTGGTTGCCGGCCCTCGATTCCGCGGCCAGCTCCTCGCGCAGCGCCTGGGCGTGCGGGGTCAGGCGGATGCGGGTGGCGCGCCCGTCGTGTGGGTGGGGCTCGCGGCGGACCAGGCCGTCGCGGACCATGCGGTCGATGGTCCGGGCGACCGTCGGTGGCTCGATGGCCACCACCCGGCTCAGCTCGCGCTGGGTCTGGCCGTCGTTGGCGTACAGGAACAGCAGGATCGCCCATTGGGCCAGGGCCACGCCGTGGCCCTGGAGGCGCCGCGAGAACATCTGGGCCATGAGGCGGGCGGTGCGGTTGACCAGGTAGCCGAGGTTGTCGTCGATGTCGTGGCCGCCCTGGCCGGCGTCGGCCTTGGCCTGGCTCGGAGGGAGCTGGATCTGGTGTGCCATCGGGTGCTCCTTGGGGTCGGGCCGGCCGCCGCCCGGTCACCTTTCGTTAGTATACTAACGATATCGATGGCATGCTACTTATTTCTGCCCGCTCGCGCCGGCCGACACCGGAGCGGCTCAGACGAAGGCGCTGAGGCCGGTGATCGCGCGGCCGACGATCAGCGTGTTCATCTCTCGGGTGCCTTCGTAGGAGTAGATGGCCTCGGCGTCGGCGACGAAGCGGCCGACGTGGTGCTCGAGCAGGATGCCGTTGCCACCCAGCAGCTCGCGGGCCCAGCCGACCGTCTCCCGCATGCGCACGGTGCAGAACGCCTTCGCCAACGAGGCGTGCTCGTCCCTGGCCAGGCCGGCGGCCTGGAGCTGCGACAGGCGGGCGCACAGGGCGGCCGAGGCGGTGATGTTGCCCAGCATCCTGACCAGCAGGTCCTGGACCAGCTGGAACCCGCCGATCGGTCGGCCGAACTGCTCGCGCTCGGTGGCGTAGGCCAGGGCGTGCTCGTAG
>DATHIG010000448.1:0-6305 GCA_035490035.1 Actinomycetes bacterium | reverse complement strand
CAACAACCGGACCCGGCTCGGGGGCCGGTCTGGGCGCCTGACCGGCCAGCAGGTCGGCAAGGACCAGGAAGTCGTCCTCCATCGCCTGCAACGGGCTCGGGCCGGCGGTGCGCCGCCCCTGGGCGTGCAGGGCGGCGGCCGGGTGGAAGGTCGGCAGCAGCATCCGGCCCTGGAACGGGTAGGTGCGGCCCCGCAGCCTGGTGATCCCGGCGGTGGTCTCCAGCAGCGTCTTGGCCGCGAAGTTGCCCAGCGTGACCACCACCTTGGGGTCGACCAGCCGGATCTGGGCGTCCAGCCACGGCCGGCAGGCGGCGATCTCGTCCGGCTGCGGGTCCCGGTTGCCCGGCGGACGTGACTTCACGACGTTGCAGATATAGACGTCTTCGCGGCGCAGGCCGATGCCGCCCAGCAGGCGGTTGAGGAGCTGGCCGGAGGGGCCGACGAACGGCAGGCCCTGGCGGTCCTCGTGGAAGCCGGGGGCCTCGCCGACGAACATCAGGTCGGCGGCCGGGTCGCCCTGGCCGAACACCACCTGGGTGCGGCTTTCGTGCAGGCGGCAGCGGGTGCAGGTGGCCGCCTCGGCGGCGACCGCCTCCAGCTCCGATGGCATCAGCAGTTCCCGCAGGCCCCGCCGCAGCAGCCACCACCGCCGGTGGCGGGCATGGCCGCCCCGTCGCCGCCGCGGACCGGGGCGGCGACCAGGCTGAGCAGCCGGCGGGCCTGCGACCCACAGTCGGGACAGGGCTCCCGGTCGGCGCGACCGGCCGGCACCAGCGCGTCGAACACGGCGCCGCAGTCGCCACACTTGTAGTCGTAGAGCGGCACGCTACCCTCCTCCTGCTCCGCGCCCCAGGTCCGAGGCGGCCGGGATGCCGGCAACCGGGCCGGCGGCCCGTACCCCGGCCCGGATGGCGGCGGCCAGCGCCTCCTCGGCAAGGAAGGCTACCAGGTCCATGGCGGCCGGCACCCTCGGCACGGCGACCGCGAACACGGTGTCGCCGTCGAAGCTGGTGTGGACCGGAAGGATGGCCCTGGCCATGCCGTCGTGGGCCTGGACGGCGACCCGGTGGACCTCGCCCTTGGTCAGGACGGCGTTGGTGGCGACCAGCCCGAGGGTGGTGCTGCCACCGGGCGGGACCGGCTCGGCCCGGACCTCGCCGTCGGCGGCGGGGGCGGCCAGCAGCTCGCGCAGGGCCGTCCTGGCCCCGCCGGGCACGCGGGCCCCGGCCAGCACCGTGCCATCCTCGGCCAGCACGTCGCCGCCGGCGTTGACGGCGGCCAGGGCCCCGACCGTCACCGGCCCGACCTCGACCACCGCCCAGCCGAGGCCGCCCTTGGTCATGTGCTCCGGCCCGGCCGTCTTGCCGACGGTCGCGCCCATGCCGGCCCCGACGTTGCCGAGCGGCCCGTCGGTGGTCGACGCGGCCAGGCAGGCGGCCTCGCCCTCGGCCGGCCCGGGGCGGGCCCCCCAGTCGCCGACCATGAGGTCGAACAGCACGGCCGCGGGCACGATCGGGATCGGCTGGCCGAAGCGGCCGTAGCCCAGCCCGCGCTGCTCGCACCAGGCGACCACCCCCTGGGCCGCGGCCAGCCCGAACGCGCTGCCCCCGGTCAGCAGCACGGCCGAGACGCCCTCGACGTGGGCCTGGGGCTGGAGCAGGTCGGTCTCGCGGGTACCCGGTCCGCCGCCGCGCACGCTGGCCGCGGCCACGTTGCCGGGCGGGGGCACCACCACCGTGCACCCGGTCAGCCCGACCGGGTCGGTCCAGTGGCCGACGGCCAGGTCCTCGATGCCGAGGGCCATGGCCGCCTCAGGATCCCCGGACGCGGCGGACCGAGGTGCGCCGCCGCCTGCGGGCGGCCGCCTTGGCCGGGACCAGCACCTCAGCGGCGAAGGCGGTGATCTCGGCGTTGAGCACCTCGTGCCGCTCCAGGAAGGCGCAGTGGCCGGCATCCTCCAGGATGAGCAGGCGCGACCCGGGGATCTTGTCGGCCATGTACCTGGCCGCGGCCGGCGGGGTCAGCCGGTCCTTGTCGCCCACCGCGACCAGGGCTGGCACGCTGACCGCCTCCAGCGACTCGGACAGGTCGAAGTCGACCAGGCTCGGGAAGACCTTCGCCCACACCTCGACGTCGGTGCCGGCCAGGGTCTTGTCGACGAACGCGACCTGGCTCGGCGAGGGGTTGGAGCCGAAGCCGAACAGCCGCGTGCCCAGGTAGCCGAGGTCGCTGCCGCGGCGGCGGAGCTGGTTGGCCCGCACGGGATCCTGGCCCATGAAGCGGAAGGCGCCGGTGATCAGGGACCGCTGCGCCCACGACGCCCCCCAGGCGCTGACCGCGGCGGTCATGCCGCGGAGGGTGTCGACGAAGGTGGAGCCGACCAGGACCACGCCGGCCACCCGGCTGCCCATCTCCTCGGGGAACATCTCGGCGAACTGCAGGCTGGCGATGCCGCCCAACGAGTGGGCGACCACCACCACCCGCTCCTCGCCGGTCCAGTCGAGCACCGCCTTGAGGTCGCCGGCCAGTGCCTCCAGCGAGTAGTCGTGCTTGCGGGACCGGCCGGAGCGGCCGTGGCCCCGCTGGTCGTAGAAGACGCACCGGAACCGGCCGGGCAGGTCGCGCCGCTGGTAGTGCCAGGCGTCCTGGGACAGCGAGAAGCCGTGGGCGAAGACGATGCAAGGGCCCGCCCCCAGCTCCTCGACGTGCAGCCGGGTGCCGTCGTGGCTGGCCAGCCTGGTCGGGGCGCCGCGGATGGCGCCGAACGGCTCGCCCGCCTCGGGGTCGTCGCGGCGCCGGTCCCGGCCGACCAGGGCCCGTTCCAGGGTGACACCGGCCCCGATCCCGAGCAGCGCCAGCGCGGCCAGCAGCCCGAGCCCGCGAACGGTCAGCGGCGGCGCCTGCCCGTTCCTCCTGCGCCCACCGGCGTTCCTGGGCGTGGCAGGGTTCCGGCCCCGGCCAACCCGCTCGACCGCCGCCCGCCCCGCCCGGCCGGCCGCCGCCCGGGTCGACTGGGCGCGTCCCGCGGTGGCCCGGCCGGCCGCCGCCCGGGTCGCCGGGGCGCGCCCCGCGGTGGCCCGTCCGGCCGTGGTCTTGCCCGAGCGCCTGGTTGCCACTACCCGACCGCCTCCTGGACCGTGCTCCGCCGGCTCCCGGCCCGGCCGCCGCGGTGGTGCACGCGTGGCAGCCGGGGCGACAGCCCGCAGGTCACCTCGTAGTCGATCGTGCCGAGGACGGCCGCCCACTCGCCGACACCCGGCTCGCCTCGCGCCGGGTCCCCGAGCAACGTGGCCACCTGGCCGACCTCGACGTCCGCGTCGCCTGCGTCCACCATCACCTGGTCCATGGTCACGGTACCGACCTGGGGGAGGTCGCGCTCGCCGAGCCGGACGCTGATCCGCCCGGACAGTCCACGGCGCAGGCCGTCGGCGTACCCGATGGGGATGGTCGCGACCCGGGTCCGGTGCGGCGCCTGCCAGCGGTGCCCGTAGGAGACCCGCTCCCCGGCCTCGACCGTGCGCAGCGCCGAGACGGCCGCCCGCAGCGCCAGGGCGGGGCGCAGACGGGCCCGGACGTGGCCGGCCAGCTCCTCGCCGGGAGCCAGCCCATAGACTTCGATGCCGGTCCTGACCAGGTCGAAGCGGGCGTCCTGGCGGACGGTCGCCCCGGCGCTGTTGGCCAGGTGGCGCCAGCGGGGCTGCAGGCCAGCCGCTGCCGCTGCGGCCAGGGCGTCCCGGAAGCGGGCCAGCTGGCCGTCGGTGGTGGCCGTCCTGGCCGCCTCGTCGGCAACCGCGAAGTGGCTCCACAGGCCCTCGACCTCGAGCCCCGGCTCGGCAAGGGCCGCCTCGACCAGCGCCGGCAGCTCGGCCGGGGCGCAGCCCTGCCGGTGCATGCCGGTGTCGACCTTGAGGTGGACGGCCACCGGCCGGCCGGCCCGACGCCCGGCCATGCCGAACGCCCGCACTCCGGCCGGGGTGCAGAGGGTGACCGCGATCCCGTCGGACGCGCAGGCGTCGGCAGCCGCCGGGTGGGGTTCGGACAGCACCAGCAGCGGCGCCGAGACCCCGGCCCGGCGCAGCTCCAACGCCTCCTCGACCAGCGCCACCCCCAGCCAGGCGGCGCCGGCACGCACCGCCGTCCTGGCCACCGGGACCGCGCCGTGCCCGTAGGCGTCGGCCTTGACCACGGCCAGCAGCCGGGCCGGGACCACCTCGGCGGCCAGCGTGCGCACGTTGCCCGCGATCGCGTCCAGGTCGACCTCGACCCAGGCCGGCCGCAGCCCCGGCCACGGCGTGGGGGTCACCCGACTCACCGGGGCACCCCCCTGGGGTTCCCCGGACCCCTCCGCAGCAGCTCCTGGAACGCCGCCGGGAGGTGCTCGGCGACGTCGCCGGCGGCCACCGACACCGGGCCGAGGTCGGCGACCGCGAGGGCGGCGGCGCGCCCGTGGACCCATGCGCCGAGCCGGGCGGCGTCGAACGGGCCGAGGCCTTGGGCGAGCAGGGAACCGGTCAGCCCGGTGAGCACGTCGCCGGTGCCGCCGGAGGCCAGCGCCGGCACCCCGGTCGGGTTGACCACCAGCCGCCCTTCCGGGTCGGCGATCACCGTGTTGTTGCCCTTGAGCAGCACGGTCACCCTCCACCGATGCGCCCGGTCGGCGGCCTGGTCGAGCCGCGTGCCCTCGGCGTCGGGGGCGAGGCGGGCGAACTCGCCGGCGTGGGGGGTGAGCAGCGTCGGCGCCCCCCGCCCGGCCAGCGACCCGCCGGTGCCGAGCGCGAACAGGGCATCGGCGTCGACCACCGCCGGGCCGTGGTAGGCGGCCAGCAGTCCCCTGACCACCTTCTGGGTGCCGTCGGCCCGGCCCAGCCCCGGCCCGATGCCGATCGCGGTCGCCTCGCCCAGCCAGCGCCGGCAGGCGTCGTCGGCGTTGCGGGCCAGGCCGCCGCCCGACTCGGGCAGGGCCACCGTCAAGGCCTCGGGGACGACCGCCCCGACCCGGTCCACCACCGACGCCGGCACCGCCAGCACCAGCAGCCCGGTCCCGGCGCGCCTGGCCGCCCGGCCCATCAGGGTCGGCGCCCCGCCCATGCCGGGGCTGCCCCCGACCAGCAGCAGCACCCCGCGGGAGCGCTTGTGCTGCTCGGCCCGGGGGACGGGGACCAGGCCGGCCAGGTCGGCGGCCTCGCTCACCCCCCAGCCGTTCGGCTCCAGCGGCAGGCCGATGTCGGCCACCTCCAGCCGGCCGACCCGCTCGCTGCCGGGAGCCAGGACGTGGCCGGGCTTGACCGCCTGGAAGGTGACGGTGACCGTGGCCCTGACCGCCTCGCCGGCGACCTCGCCGGTGGCGCCGTCCACGCCGGAGGGGATGTCGACGGCGACCACCGGGGCGGCGGCACTGGAGGCCGCGATCGCCTCGGCCACCGCGCCCCTCGGGGCGCCGCTTGCGCCGGTGCCGAGCAGCCCATCGAGCACCAGGTCGGCGCCGGCCAGCAGCCTTCGCGCCAGGGCGGCGTCGAACGGCCGGACCCGCCCGCCGGCGGCGCGGACCAGGTCCACGCAGCGCGCCCCCTGGTCGTCGAGGCCGCCGGGGTCGCCGGTGACCAGCGCCTCGGCTCCGGCCCCGCGCCGGGCCAGGCGGGCCAGCGCCTCCAGGGCGTCGCCCCCGTTGTGCCCCTTGCCGGCCAGGGCCACCACCCGGCGCCCGGCCACGGTCCCGAGCTGGCCCACGGCCGCCAGGGCGACCGCGGCCCCGGCCCGGCCCATCAGCACCTCCACCGGGGTCCCGGCCAGCTGGGCGGCCGTGTCCGCCGCCCGCACCGCCTCCACCCCGGCGAGCGGCTTCACGTTCGCCCCCGGTTCACGGCGTCGCGGCGCCGCCGCGCTGGCGGTCGAGGCGGCGGCGGACCCACGGGGGCGGGCCGGGCGGGCGCCGGGGGTAGTCGTCGGGGCCCTCGACGAGCACGGTGGCGAAGGCGGTGTCCCTGGTGTCGGACAGGGTCAGGTGCCAGCGCAGCGCGCCCAGCAGGTGCGCCCAGTCGGCCAGCTCGCCGGTGAGCTTGATCGTCGGGGCGCCGGAGGGCAGGTTGGTGACCTCGATCTCGGTGTAGGCGAAGCCGGAGAAGCCGACCCCGAGCGCCTTGGAGGTCGCCTCCTTGGCCGCCCAGCGTTTGGCGAGGTAGGCGACCTCGCCGACCCCCCGGCGGGAGGCAGCCTCCAGCTCGGCCTTGGTGTAGACACGCTCGCGGAAGCGGGGGTGGCGTTCCAGGGCGCGTCGGATGCGGGCGACCTCGATGGCGTCGACCCCG
>DATHIG010000447.1:0-2066 GCA_035490035.1 Actinomycetes bacterium | reverse complement strand
CGCCGCTGACCGAGCTAGTGGGCAACGCCGAGGACATGCTGAAGGCCGTGCTCCAGGACCAGGCCATCATCGGCGCGCCGATCCAGCACCAAGCCCACGAGAGGGCCGCCCCATGACCCCTGCCAACCCTGACAAGGTCAGCCCCAAGGTCGTCGGCGGTGGCCTGCTGGGGCTGCTGGTCGCCGGGCTGGCCCGGGCGCTGATCGACCGCTACGTCGACCCGGTGGACCGCGAGCAGTGGTGGAACCTGTTCCAGACCATCGTCGTGCCGGCGCTGCCGGCCATCGGGGCCTGGCTGGGCGGCCTGCGCGCCAAGCGCGACGTCACCCCGATCACCCCGGATGCGATCCCGCGCAACCTCGACGGCGATGCCCTGGTCCCGGTGGTGTCCCGGCCGACCCGGGCGGCCCGACCCGAGGAACGCAGCCGCCGGTTCGAGCCGCCTTTGAGGGGGTGAAGATTGTCCAGACGTGACCGCTGGCTGCGTACCCACCGCCAGCAGCGCCGCTCCGGCGGCAATGGCAGATAACGGCCCCGCCTCCACTCCCCGGAGGCGGGGCCGTTATGCTATTGGTCGTCCAGCCAGCGGCGCAGCCGCCAGACGTCCCTCTCATTCGGGAACTGAAGGGCGACCAGCGCACACCACGCCAGCACGGCCACCAGCCAGACCGCAGTCACGGCTGCTCGGGCTGGTCGGGACGATGCAGCTCGGCGGCCACCCAGCAGCCTTCCTCGTGGCCGTGGGTCATCGACCCGGACTCGTACAGGAACCCGGTGCAGCCGTTGCAGTGGCCATCCTTGTTCCATTCCAGGCGGGCGAGCAGGCCACGGAGCCGTTCGGTGCTGCTATTGACTGCCGTTTGGATGTGCGACCGGAGGATCTCCCGCCACTCCGGGCCAAGATAGTCGACCATGTCGCCGCCATAGTCGCGGTTGAGGTCGTCCAGGGCCTTCTCGACCAGCCGGTCGTCGCTCATCAGAACCTCCAGGCGCCCAGCCGCTTGCCGTCGTAGTTGGCGATGACGATCTCGCCCTTGCGGCTGCGCAGATCGAAGATGACCCAGCCCTCGGACGTCTCGCCCTTGCTGAGGGTGGCATAGTCCAGTGTGGGCTTGAAGCCATCCGGGCAGCAGGCGTCGCCGGGGTAGTGCTTGCCACCCTGCACCACATGCAGGTCGCCGTAGACGGTCTCCACGCCATCCTGGAACGCCTTCACCTTCACCCACACGCCCAGATACAGCCCGTGCTTGGGGGTGTCGTATTCGCCACCGGTGGAGAACCGGACGCCCCGGTGGCGGCTCGGGCTGGTCGGCCCGCCGACGGTGACCTCGGCCACGGTGTCGCCGAACCCATCGGTCATCTCCAGCGTCTGGCCGACCCGGGCCACCGGCGGGCCCTCGGGCTTGGCCTCGGTGGTCTCCGGCGGGTCGGTCACGGGCGTCTGGTCGTCGGCGACGGTGGCTGGCGGGTCGGTGGCAGCGGTCGATACCCGGGCGGTTTCGCCGACGTCGAGCGCGCTGAGCACCGCAGCGGCAAGCAGGACGAACAGCAAGCCGGCACCGAGCACGGCGACCACGACCGCCCATGGGGGCAGGCGGCGCTTGCGTGGGGACGGCGGTTGGCCCCAGGAAGGCGGGCCGGGCAGGGGACTGGTCGGGTCGGTCATGGGCGGGTCCTCTCGATCGAGTCGGCGAACCGGCGCAGCTCGGCCGGGAAGTTGACGACGGTGGACGGGATGGCGCAATGGAGCCGCTGGCAGCCAATGATGATGTGCCCGAGGCGTTCCTCGTTGTAGCCGGCCAGGCTGGCGACCCGGGCGGCGAGCGCGCGGCGCCTGAGTACTGGATCATCTGGACTGGTCAAGGGGACTCTCCTTGGCCGAGGCCCGGTGGGCGTTGGCGCGCCCGCCGGGCCGCTTACTGCTTGTCGACGGCGGATTGGTGGTCATCTTGGGCGTAACCGCATGGCCAGCCCGTCTCATACTGGTGGCCGCAGGTGTCCGGCCATGCGGTCGGCTTGTAGGCGTGGTCGATAATCAGGTCCAGGTCGGTCTGTTCGTCCGTCAT
>DATHIG010000446.1:0-5957 GCA_035490035.1 Actinomycetes bacterium | reverse complement strand
TCCGTGCCCTCTTGAACAGGCGCATGATGCGGAGGTTGCCGACGCCCATGAACATGTTGTTGAAGCTGGTGCCCGAGGCGTAGACGAACGGCACGTTGGCCGACCCGGCGATCGCCTTGCCCAGCAGGGTCTTGCCTGTGCCCGGCGGGCCCTCGAACAGGATCCCGTGGGGCGGGTAGCCGCCGGCGTCGCGGAACTTCTTGAACCCCTGGAACAGGGTGAGGGCTTCCTTGGTCGACTCGACGATCTCGGGCTGGCCGCGGACGTCGTCGAAGCCGACGTCGTACTCGCGAGGGTAGATGACGTAGGTCCCGCCCCTGGCCAGGAACCAGAACATGGCCACGAACTGCATGATTACCAGCACCATGAAGAACAGGAAGTACAGCGCCATCCCCATGATCGCGAACGGCAGCGCGGTAGTGGCCGCCCAGAGGTTGAACTCGGGGGCCAGAGGGTGGTCGTTCTGGATCAGGTAGGTGCGGTACTCGGGCCCGACGCGGGGGTCGCCGCCGAGGATGTTCCACCAGTCCAGGCCACGGTTGGACTTGTACATCCAGTACAGCACCGGGATCATCAAGGCGTAGATGATCGCGAAGATGAGCAGCCGCTTCAGGGTCTTCTTCAAGGTGTATCGGAGTGGCTGACTCACGGACCCCCGCCTTCCTGCCGCAACTTGACGCCGACAGACCTGCTCACCCTACCCAGGAGTATGCGCCCCGGCTAGGCATCCCGCTACCGCGGGGCAGCCCGATCGGACCCCCCCTGGTCCCCATGGGGGACATTGCCTAGACTGCCAGCCTACAGTCCGACGTGTTCGTCCGATCTCGTCATGCCATGGCGCCGGCCCGGCGCCCGAGGAGGTTCCCCAGCCCGTGCCCGGCCTCGTGGTGATCGCCCGCACCGTCTGGGGGGCAGCCGGGTCGAGCCTCCATGACTCCCGCAACCGCCTCGGCGACGCCCTCGGCCGCCGCCTCGACCTGGCCGTCGCCATCGAGAGCGGGCGCATCACCGCGATCGTCCCCGCCGCCGACGCCGGGCTGCTGGGCGCCGACCGGGTGGTCGACCTCGGCGACGCCACCCTCATGCCCGGGTTCGTCGACGCCCACGTCCACCTGTCCGCCACCGGCCTGGCCGACCACGGCGCCGACCTGCGCGACGTCCGCTCCCCGGCCGAGCTGCTGGACCGGGTCAGGGCGGCCGCGGGAAGGGCCGGCCAGGCCGGCGCCGGCGGCCTGCTCTGGGGCGACGGCTACGACGAGTCCCGGTTCGCCACCCCGGAGCTGCCCTCCGCGGCTGCGCTGGCCGAGGCCGCCGGCGGCCGCCCCGTCTACCTGTCGCGGGTCGACGGCCACCAGGGCTTCGCCACCCTTGACGTGCTCGGCGACTCGGGCGCGCTGGACGCCTCCGGCTGCGACCGGGCCGCCGACGGCACCCCCACCGGGGTGACCGGAGGCCAGGCCAACCACCTGGCCCGCCGGTTCGCCCTCGACAGCCTGCCCGCCGCCACCCTGCTGGCCGCCCAGGACGCCGCCCTGTGCCTCGCCGCCAGGCGCGGGGTGACCTGCGTCCACGAGATGGCCGGCCCCGACATCACCGGTCGCCGTGACTTCGAGCTGCTGCTGGACCGGGTGGAGGCGCTGCCCATCGAGGTGGTCGGCTACTGGGGCGACCTGGACCTGGACTACGTGGCCGGGCGGAAGCTCTCCCAGGTCGGGGGCGACCTGTTCCTCGACGGGTCGCTCGGCTCCCACACCGCCGCCCTTTCGGTCCCCTACGAGGACCGGCCCGACACGAGCGGGGTGCTGTACCACGACGACGAGGAGCTGACCGAGCTCTACGTCCGGGCCAGCCTGGAAGGCGTGCAGGTCGGGGTCCACGCCATCGGCGACGTGGCCATCGGCCAGGCCCTGCGCTGCGCCCGCCGGGCCGTCCGGACGGTCGGCCCGACCGCCTTCCGGGGCTGCCGGCACCGGATCGAGCATGTCGAGCTGCTCGGGGCCGACGGCGCCGACCGGATGGCCGAGCTGGGGCTGGCGGCCAGCGTGCAGCCGGCCTTCGACGCCGCCTGGGGCGGCCCCGACGGCATGTACGCCCGCCGGCTGGGCCGGCGCCGGGCCAAGAGCATGAACCCGTTCGCCGACCTGTGGCGGCGCGGGGTGCCGACCGGCGGCTCCTCCGACGCCCGCGTCACCCCGCTCGACCCATGGCACGGGGTTGCCGCCGCCGTCCACCACCACCGGCCCAGCCAGCGCCTCGGCCTGCCCGTCGCCCTGGAGGTGTTCACCCTCGGCGGCCGCATCCTGGCCCGCCAGGAGCGGGTCAGCGGCACCATCCAGGCGGGCCAGCGGGCCGACCTGACCGCCTTCGCCGGCGACGTGCTCGCCGCCGACCCCCGCGGCCTCGAAGGCACCGAGGCGATCTTCACCATGGTCGCCGGCCGCCTGGCCCACGGGCCGGAGCAGCTGCACGTCCCCGCCGCCAGCTGAGCTTCGGCGGCTGGACCTAACACCCCAGGTAGACTCGTCTCCGACGACCTGAAGAGCGCCGAAAGCCAGCCGCAGGTACCACATTGCCCGTTCAGGACCAGCTGAGGGCTGGGCAACCGGTACCGGGAGACCGCGGAGGCTGGCTCGGCACGCTTCAGGAGCAGCGCGGCGCCCATCGAAGGGAGCACACCATGGCCAAGTTCCGCGTCACCTACGCCACCCTGTCGGCCGACAACGAGGAGCTGCACACCGCCTACGAGGAGGGCCTGAAGACGGCCAGGGCCTGGGTCGGCCAGACGATCCCGACGGTGGTCGACGGTCAGCCCCGCACCGACGGCGAGAGCTTCGTGCTTGGCAGCCCCAACGACGCCAAGCTGGAGCTGGCAGAGGTCCACCCGGCCACCGAGCGCGACGTCGATGACGCCGTCACCGCCGCCAAGGCTGCCTTCCCGGCCTGGTCGGGCATGCCGTGGCAGGAGCGGGTGGCGCTGCTGCGCCGGGCCGCCGACCTGATCAGCGAGCGCTCCAACGAGCTCGCCGCCCTGATGACCATGGAGGTCGGCAAGAACCGGCTGGAGGCCCTCGGCGACGTCGAGGAGTCGGCCGACCTGATCCGCTACTACTGCCAGCAGCTGGACGACAACGAAGGGTTCGTCCGCAAGATGGGCCAGCTGTCGGCCAACGAGCACACCCGGTCGGTGCTCAAGCCGTACGGCGTGTGGGCGGTGATCAGCCCGTTCAACTTCCCCATGGCCCTGGCCGCCGGGCCGGCCGGCGGGGCCCTGGTCGCCGGCAACACGGTGGTGCTCAAGCCCTCCCCGCAGGGCTCGTTCACCGCCTACAAACTCTACGAATGCCTGAGCGACGCCGGCCTGCCGGCCGGCGCCTTCCAGTTCCTGCCCGGCGGCGACGAGGTCGGCAAGCTGGTCGTCGACCACAAGGGCATCGACGGCATCACCTTCACCGGCTCCTACGCGGTCGGCATGAAGATCTACAAGGGGTTCTCCAAGGGCTTCCCCCGGCCGGCGGTCTGCGAGATGGGCGGCAAGAACCCGGCCATCGTGTCGGCCAGGGCCGACCTGGACCTGGCCGCCGAGGGCGTGCTCCGGTCGGCGTTCGGCTTCTCGGGCCAGAAGTGCTCGGCCTGCTCGCGGGTGTACGTGGAGCGGGCGGTGGCCGGGGAGTTCACCGGCCGGCTGGCCGACCGGGCGAACCAGCTCCGGGTCGGCGACCCGCTGGAGCGTGACGTCTACATGGGACCGGTGATCGACGAGGACGCGGTCGACCGGTTCAAGGACGCCGTCAAGGAGGCACGCAAGGAGGGCCGGGTGCTCGCCGGCGGCGAGGTGCTCAAGGGCGGCGACCTGCCCAACGGCAACTACGTCGCCCCGACGGTGGTCGCCGACCTGCCCACCGATCACCGGCTGTTCAAGGACGAGCTGTTCGTGCCGTTGGTGGCCGTTGCCCCGGTGGACTCGATCGACGAGGCGATGGAGCTGGCCAACGACACCGAGTACGGCCTGACCGCCGGCTTCTACTCTGGCGACCAGGCCGAGGTCGACCGGTTCCTGGACCGCATCGAGGCCGGCGTCGTCTACGTCAACCGCAAGGCCGGCGCCACCACCGGCGCCTGGCCGGGCGTGCAGCCGTTCGGCGGCTGGAAGGGGTCGGGCAGCTCCGGCAAGGCCGGCGGCGGCCTGTACTACGTGCAGCAGTTCATGCGCGAGCAGTCGCAGACGGTGATCAGTTGACCGCAGGGACCGCGGCGGGCAGCTGGCTGGACCCGGCCCGGCCGGTGCCAGATCTCCGAACCGCGCTGCCGGGCCCGCAGGCCCGCGGGGTGCTGGCGCGGGACGCGGCGGTGACCAGCCCGTCCCTGCCCCGCGCCTATCCGATGGTGCCCCGCCGGGGGAGCGGCGCGCTGATCGAGGACGTCGACGGCAACCTGTTCCTCGACTTCAACGCCGGCATCGCCGTCTGCTCGACCGGCCACGCCCACCCCACCGTGGTCGAGGCGGTCGGCCGCCAGGCGGCCGACCTGCTGCACTACTCGGCCAGCGACTTCTACCTGCCGATCTACTCCGAATACTGCGAGGCGCTGACCGCGACCGCACCGATGCCGGGGCCGGTGCGGGCGTTCCTGACCAACTCCGGCACCGAGGCCGTCGAGGGGGCGCTGAAGCTGGCCAGGGCGGCCACCGGCCGGCAGTACGCGATCAGCTTCTACGGTGCCTTCCACGGCCGCAGCTACGGCTCGGTCAGCCTCACCGCCTCCAAGGCCAGGTACCACGCCGGGTTCGGGCCGCTGCTGCCGGGGGTGCTGCACGCCCCCTACGGCTACTGTCACCGCTGCCCGCTCAACCTGACCTACCCCGAATGCGGCCTGGCCACGGTCGACTGGCTGGAGGACACCTTGTTCCGCTACGAGGTCGACCCCAGCGAGGTCGCGGCCGTGTTCGTCGAGCCGATCCAGGGCGAGGGCGGCTACATCACCCCCCCGCCGGGCTGGCTGGCCAAGCTCAAGGCCCTGTGCGAGCGCCACGGCATCCTGTTCGTGGCCGACGAGGTCCAGTCGGGCATGGGCCGGACCGGGCGGATGTGGGCGATCGAGCACGCCGGGGTCGAGCCGGACGTGCTGATCGCGGCCAAGGGGATCGCCTCGGGGCTGCCCCTTGGCGCGTTCATGGCCCGGAGCGAGCTGTGGCGCTGGCCCAAGGGAGCCCACGGCTCCACCTACGGCGGCAGCCCGGTGCCGTGCGCGGCCGGCCTGGCCACCCTCGAGGTCCTGGGCGAGGAGAAGCTGCTGGCCAACGCGACCGCCCAGGGTGAGCTGCTGCTGGAGGGGCTGGAGCGGCTGCGCCGCCGGTTCGGCTGGCTGGTGGAGGAGGTCCGCGGGGTCGGGCTGATGCTCGGGGTCGAGTTCCCCAGCGGCAAGCTGGCCGAGGAGGTGCAGCTGGCCTGCTTCCGCCGCGGGCTGCTGGTGCTGGAGGCGGGGGAGAGCGCCGTGCGGCTGTCCCCGCCGCTGGTCGTCACCGCCGACCAGTGCCGCGCCGCCCTGCGCCTGTTCACCGAGGCGGTCGAGGAGGTCGCCGGTGAGTGAGGTTGGTCGAGCCGCCGGCAAGGTCGCCAGCATGCACGACGCCGTCGCGGAGCTGGTCCGCGACGGCGACACCCTGGCCATCGAAGGCTTCACCCATCTCATCTCGTTCGCGGCCGGGCACGAGGTGATCCGCCAGCGGCGCCGCGACCTGACCCTGTGCCGGCTCACCCCCGACGTCGTCTACGACCAGATGGTCGGGGCAGGGGTCGCGCGCAAGCTGGTCTTCTCCTGGATGGGCAACCCCGGGGTGGGGTCGCTGCACGCCATCCGGCGGCGGGTCGAGCACCATGACCCGGCCCCGCTGGAGCTGGAGGAGTACAGCCACTTCGGGATGGTCGGGCGCTACACCGCCGGCGCCGCCAAGCTGCCGT
>DATHIG010000445.1:0-3157 GCA_035490035.1 Actinomycetes bacterium | reverse complement strand
TCTGCAAGCCGGACGGCCACCCTACCGGCCCGACTCGGCCTCCACGATGTTCCGGGCGCTGGTCCGCCGGGCCGGTCTCCCCGACACCGTCCACGTCCACACCCTCCGCCATTCAGCCGCCTCGTTCCTGGCCGCCGAGGGCGTGCCCGCCTCCGACATCGCCGGTCAGCTCGGCCACGCTGACGGCGGTGCGCTGGCGCTCAAGGTCTACGTTCATCCGCTGGAGGAGAATCGGCGCTGGGCCGGCGCGACCCTGGACCGGGTGATCGGCGGCTCCTAGCGCCCAGCCGCCGAGCGGGGCGAGCTAGACCGAAGTTTCGTGGCTGGAAGGTATGCGATTGGCCCTCTGAGCAGGGGGGTTTGAGCCGATAAGGAGGGTCGCGTTCTGTCTACATGAGTCCGGTTTGCGTCACTTTCTGGGCGTGTTTGGCGGCAGTGGGAGCCTGATCCCAACTCAGAACCGAGTGCGGTAGCAACTTTTTCTGGCTACACCCAGGACTCATCTGAGCAGTGTTTCTGCAGGTAGAAGGTCGTTTTCGGCCCTCAGGACTCACGTAACTTCCGGCTAGAGCAGCGCCGCCATCGCGTCGAAGCCTGTTCAGGCGGTAGAAAAATGGTAGAACCCGGCCGCCGCTCCGCTCTGGCGAGGGGAGCGGCGGCCGGCATCTCCCCAGCTCAGGGGCGGCAAGGATGGGATTCGAACCCATGGATGCCTTGCGACATCAACGGTTTTCGAGACCGCCCCATTCGTCCACTCTGGCACCTTGCCGTCCCGGAGTATAGCGAACAGGCCCCAAGCCCTTGTCAGCGGCGGGTGGTGAAGAAGGACCGCAGGACGGCGGCGCAGTCGGGGGCGAGCACGCCGCGCTGGACCTCGACCCGGTGGGGGAGGCGGGGGTCGCGGACCAGGTCGAAGAGGGAGGTGACGGCGCCGGCCTTGGGGTCGTCGGCGCCGAAGACGAGCCGGGCGACCCTTGCCTGGACGAGTGCTCCTGCGCACATCGCGCATGGTTCGAGCGTGACCACGAGGGTGCAGCCGTCCAGGCGCCAGGTCCCGAGGCTGGTGGCGGCGGCGCGGAGGGCCTCGAGCTCGGCGTGGGCGGTCGGGTCGCCGGACTGCTCGCGGCGGTTGCGGCCGCGGGACAGCTCGGTGCCGTCGGGGGCGACCACGACCGCGCCGACCGGGACGTCGCCGTGGCCGAGGGCGGCCGTGGCCTCGCTGAGGGCGACCCGCATCCAGCGCTCGGCGGTGGTGGTGTCCATCATGGGGCAACGATGACGGGTCGGCGGGACGCGGCGCCATACGCTGATGGTGGACAGCGCAACCATCCCGCTTGACTAGACCCGAGTGCCGTCTGGGTCCCCGGAGGCTAGACCAAATGGTCCAACTTGGGTTTAGGCCTCGACGCCGGCCGCCCAATCCGGGGAGACTGCGCACCGCAAGGGGGGGCACCAAGGGGGGGCCCGACCTCGCCGGGGCGATGGGACGCGGAACGGTTCGCGAAGCGGACACCGCATTCCATCGCCTCGGTGCATCCGGGGCCGGTTTCCTATGCTTACGGTGATGAGCGAGCCGGAACTGGATTTCATCGCCGGGGCGACCGCGACCGAGATCGCCGACAGCATCGAGCGGGCCGTCCGCCAGGCTCGGCTGGTTCCCGGCGACCGCCTCCCGACCATCCGCCAGCTCGGCATCCGGCTCAGCGTCAGCCCGACCACGGTGGGAGCCGCCTACGGCCGGCTGCGGGCCAGGGGCCTGGTCACGGCCAGGGGACGCGGGGGCACGGCCGTCGCCGAGCGGCCGCCGCTGCCGGTCGGTGGGCCGCCGCCCTTCCCGCCGGGCGTCCGTGACCTGACCCACGGGCGGGCCGACCCTGCGCTGCTGCCGCCGCTCGACCCGGCTCTTGCCCGGGTCGACCGCCGCCATCACCTCTACGGCGAGGAACCGGTCCTCCCAGAGCTGGCCGCCCTGGCCACCGCGCAGCTGCTGGCCGACGGCATCCCGGTCGCCGGGCTGGCCGTGGTCGGCGGGGCGCTCGACGGCGTGGAGCGCATCCTCCAGGCGCACCTTCGGCCCGGGGACGGGGTGGCCGTCGACGACCCTGGCTTCCCGCCAGCCCTCGACCTGGTCCGGACGCTCGGGCTGCGACCCGAGCCGGTGCCGCTCGACGACGACGGTCCACTGCCCAAGGGTCTCGCCGACGCCCTGGCCGGCGGCTGCGGGGCCTTCGTGACCTCGCTCAGGGCCCAGAACCCGACGGGGGCCGCGGCCACCCCGGCCCGCGCCGCCGAGCTCCGCCAAGTCCTCGGGGCCCACCCGGAGGTCCTGGTCGTCGAGGACGACCACGCCGGGCCGGTGGCCGGCGCGCCCGGGATCACCCTGGCCGGCGACGACCGGCCCCACTGGGCGCACGTTCTCTCGGTGTCCAAGTGGCTCGGCCCCGACCTGCGCCTGGCCCTGCTGACCGGTGACGCCGGGACCGTGGCCCGGGTACAGGGCCGGCAGCTGGTCGGTACGGGCTGGGTCAGCCACGTGCTCCAGGGGCTGGCCGTCGGCCTGTGGTCGGCACCCGACGGGCAGGCGCTGCTGGAGCACGGGCGCGAGACCTACCGCCGGCGGCGTGAGGCGATGGTCGCGGCCCTCCAGGCAAGGGGCGTCCCGGCGCATGGCCGGTCGGGGATGAACGTCTGGGTGCCCGTGGCAGAAGAGGGCACAGTCGTGCAACGCCTCCTCGACGCCGGATGGGCCGTCCTGGCCGGCGAGCGGTTCCGGCTGCGCAGCCAACCCGGGATCCGCGTTACCGTGTCAACCCTCGACGTCGCCGAGGCCGACCGGCTCGCCGGCGACATCGAGGCCGCCATGGCGCCACGGCGCCGTACCCGGCTCGCCTGATCCACTCGACGGACACGTATACATCAGACTGAAGACGGGAATCGGAAGGTTACATGCCGCTTCCCGGGTAAGACGGGCTCTCGGACGTTGGGTCCCGCCTCCCCGGTCACGGCCCCAGAGGAACGACCAACGATGCGGCGCTGGAGGATGCGATGACGTTACCGACGATCAACCAGGCGAGATCCTGGCGGGGCCTCACCCTGGTGGCCACCCCCGACGAACCGGTGGGCAAGATCGAGGCGATCTATATCGACCGCACGACCA
>DATHIG010000444.1:0-3031 GCA_035490035.1 Actinomycetes bacterium | reverse complement strand
CGGCTGCATCCAGGTCACGGCACGCACCTACCAGCGACTCCGGGACAGCTACCGGTTCGAGCGGCGGGGGCCGATCCCCATCAGGGGCAAGGGCGAGATGGTCACCTACTTCCTCGTCGGAAGGAACCGATGATCAGCGGGCCGCCTGCCGTCAGCGGAACCACGCCCTCACCGGGCTACAGACGGATCAGAAGTCGACCCACGGCCGTCCATGTCGTCGCGCATGGTGCTGTCCTCGCTGGTCATATCGGTTGGACCGTCCAGCTGATACGGGCTCGTCGTGCGTGGTAGTGGGTGGCGGAATGACCAACGGAATGACCGGCGCTCTCCAGCATGCCCACCTCGGCGCTCCTGGGCAGCAACTCCGCCGGCGCCCGGCGGAAGCGGGTGGGGGCGCGTCCGGCGCCACTGCTCGTGACGGTCGATCTCGCCGGGCAGTGCCCAGACGGCAGCTCCACGGTGTCGTCCGCAGCGAAGCCCATCGCCACCGCCGCTTGGATCCTTAATCACCGATCTCCACTCGACCTGCCTCTGGGCTCGCTACGCTACCGAGGTCGAGATCCGGGGCCGGCTGGGAGGCGGGAGCACGGTGGGCGGGGATGGCGAGCTGGCGCGGGGCCGCGAGGCTGCCGGGCGGCTGGCGTGGGCGGACGCCTACACCGCGTTGGCGCTGGCCGACAGGTCGTCCTCCTTGGCAGGGAAGGATCTGGAGCTGCTGGCGACTGCAGCGTATCTCCTCGGGCGTGTCAACGACTGCCTGCGGGCCCTGCAGCGCGCGCAGCAGCTCCATGCCGAGCGCGGCGATCTTCGGCGGGCCGCGCGGTGCGCGTTCTGGCTGGTCTTCCACCTGATCAACCAGGGGGAGCTCACGCAGGCCAGTGGTTGGCTCGCCCGGGCCAACCGGCTACTGGAGCACGAGCAGGAGTGCGCTGAGCGCGGCTACCTGCTGCTCCCGGTCGCGTTGCAGCATGTGGTGGCCGGTGACTACGCGGGAGCGCGGCGGACGGCGGCCCGCGCAGCCGCAATCGGCAGACACGCCGGTGAGGCCGACCTGGTTGCGCTCGCGCTGCAGCTCCGCGGCCGCGCCATGGTGAGAGAGGGCCGGGTGAGCGAGGGCCTGGTGTTGCTAGACGAGACGATGGTGGCGGTGGTGGCCGGCGAGCTGTCGCCCCCTGCCGCCGGCACGGTGTACTGCTCGGTGATCGATGCCTGCCAGGAGATCATGGAGTGGCGCCGCGCCCACGAGTGGACCGCCGCGCTGGCGGCCTGGTGCGGCAAGCAGCCGGACATGGTCACCTTCACCGGCCAGTGCCTGGTCCACCGAGCCGAGATCCTGCACCTGCACGGGGCATGGCCGCAGGCGGTCGAGGAGGCCAGGCGGGCGGGTGAGCGGCTCGTGCAGGGCGCCGACGGCTATGCTACCGGCGCGGCCTTCTACCGGCAGGCGGAGGTCTACCGGGTCCTGGGGGACTTCACGGCGGCGGAGGACGCCTACCAGCAGGCCAGCCGTTGGGGCCGGGAGCCGCAGCCGGGGCTGGCGCTGCTGCGGCTGGCCCAGGGCAGGACCGACGCGGCCGCCGCGGCGATCCGCCGGGTCCTCGCCGAGACCTCCGAGAAGTTCCGGCGGGCCAGGCTGCTGCCCGCCCAGGTCGAGATCATGCTGGCGGTCGGCGAGGTCAAGGCGGCGGCGGACGCCGCTAGTGAGCTGACCGGGATCGCCAGCGGCTACGAGACCGCAGCCCTGCGCGCGGTGGCCGACCACGCCCACGGTGCGGTACTGCTCGCCGAGGGCGACGCCCGCGCCGCCGTGGTGGCGCTGCGAGGCGCCTGGCAGGTGTGGCGGGAGCTGGAGGCGCCATATGAGGCCGCCCGGGTGCGCGTGCTGGTCGGGCTCGGCTGCCGGGCGCTGGGGGACGAAGAGGCCGCGGCGATGGAGCTGGACGCGGCCCGCGGCGTGTTCGCCCAGCTCGGCGCCACACCGGACCTCGCCCGCCTGGAGACGCTCGATGGGCGGGCAGGCGCCGCCAAGGGGCACGGGCTGACCGCGCGTGAGCTGCAGGTGCTCCGGCTGCTGGCGGCCGGCAAGACCAACCATGCGATCGCCACCGACCTGGTCCTGGCCGAGAAGACGGTCGACCGGCATGTGACCAACATCTACACCAAGCTGGGCGTCTCCTCGCGCGCCGCCGCCACCGCCTACGCCTACCAGCACCGGCTCCTCTAGCCACAGCTTGCGGAGAACTCCCCACGTTCTGCTCGCCCCGGATTGGGGGGTTTCCCCGAAGCCGCCCGGCCAGCCGGCCCCTAGCCTCCAGCCCAGACGCACGCTCCAGAGGAGGCACCGTTGAGCACGTGGCAGCAGGCGCGCACCCAGCAGACCCATTCCGTCGAGCTCCGACAGGCGTACGAACGCGTGTTGGCCGGAGCATCGGTGCGCAGCCGCCATCTGGAGGTGGGCGCCGGCAACCGGGTCCATCTCCTGGAGAAGGGTGCTGGGCCGCCGGTCGTGCTCATCCATGGCACAGGGAGCTCAGCGGGGTTCCTTCTGCCATTGCTGAACGAACTCCACGGAGTCCACGCGATGGCCCCCGACCGGCCCGGGCAGGGCCTGAGCGACCCGATCGACCTCCCACGAGATCGCTACCGCGAGACCGCGGTCACGTGGCTGGACGGCCTGCTCGACGCGCTCGAGTTGGACGCCACCGCACTACTTGGCCACTCGGCGGGCGGGGTGTGGGCGCTGTGGTACGCGCTGGCTCACCCGGACCGGGTCAAGCGGCTCGTGCTGCTCGGTCCGCCCGCACTACCGAAGACCCGTTGCCCGCTGCCGTACCGGCTGATCGCCACGCCCGGGGTGGGAGAGCTGCTGTCGCGGTTGGCGCCACCCAGCCCGAAGTCGATGCTGCGGTTCGCGAGCTTCATGGGCGAGAAGACCACCCTCGCCCGTCACCCGGATCTGGTCGACCTGATGGTGGCCGCGGGCCGGGACCCGATCGCCGCGTCGGGCGCCAGGACCGAGGTCCGCGTGTTG
>DATHIG010000443.1:0-3473 GCA_035490035.1 Actinomycetes bacterium | reverse complement strand
GACGGCGCCGACGGCAGGACAGGGCTGGCGGCCGATGCTCATGGTGCCGTGCTCTACAGAAGGCTGCGAGGCTCGGCGAAATGGCAGGCCACCGGGTGGCCCTGGCCGCGGTCGACCAGGGCCGGCTCCTGCTCGGCGCAGATGTCCTGGGCCTTCCAGCAGCGGGTCCGGAAGCGGCAGCCGGAAGGCGGGTTCACCGGGCTTGGCACGTCCCCCTCGAGCACGATGCGGCGGCGCTGACGCTCCAGCTTGGGGTCGGGGATGGGCACGGCCGACAGCAGCGCCTGGGTGTAGGGGTGGCTGGCCCGCTCGTAGATGCTGTCGCGGGAGCCGATCTCGACGATCTTGCCCAGGTACATGACCGCGACCCGGTCGCAGATGTGCCGGACCACCGACAGGTCGTGGGCGATGAACAGGTAGGCGAGGCCAAGGCGGCCCTGCAGCTCCTCCAGCAGGTTGACCACCCCGGCCTGGACGGAGACGTCGAGGGCCGAGACCGGCTCGTCCAGCACCAGCACCTTGGGCTCGAGCGCGAGCGCCCTGGCGATGCCGATGCGCTGGCGCTGCCCGCCGGAGAACTCGTGCGCGTAGCGGTTGCCGTGCTCGGGGTTCAGGCCGACCACGCTGAGCAGCTCCCTGACCCGCTCCTTGCCCTGGATCTTGTAGAGGCCGTGGATCTGGAGCGGCTCGGACACGATGTCGTTGACCGGGATGCGAGGGTTCAGCGAGGCGTAGGGGTCCTGGAAGACGACCTGGAGGTCCCGGCGGATGCCCCGCATCTGCTTGCGGGTCTTGCCGACCAGCTCCTCGCCCCGGAACTTGACCGACCCGGAGGTGGGCGGGCTGAGCTGCAGGATGGCCTTGCCGGTGGTCGACTTGCCGCAGCCCGACTCGCCGACCAGCCCGAGGGTCTCGCCCGGGTGGACGCTGAAGCTGAGGTCGCAGGCGGCGTGGACGTCGCCGACCCGGCGCCGGATCACGCCACCGCCCATCAGCGGGTAGTGCTTGACCAGGTTGGTGACCTCCAGGATCGGGGCGGCGTCGTCCTGCCTGGTCCCGGTCGGCTGCGGGCTGGTCTGGGTCATGCGCGCTCGTCCGCCTGCTCGGCCGCGGCCTTGACCTGGTCGAGGTCGCCAAGCCGGTCGAGCTGCTCCAGGGCCTGGGCGTCGGCCTCGGCGGTCTGGAACACCTCGGCCGCGGCCAC
Source organism: Actinomycetes bacterium (assembly GCA_035490035.1). Classification (GTDB taxonomy): domain Bacteria; phylum Actinomycetota; class CALGFH01; order CALGFH01; family CALGFH01; genus CALGFH01. The sequence continues at coordinate 2,269 of DATHIG010000443.1, read as the reverse complement.
CTCCCCGGCCAGCTCCTCGGCGTAGTGGCAGGCGGCCACATGGTTGACGCCGGCCACCGGACGCAGCGCCGGCTCCTCGTCGTCGCAGTGGGCCCGGCTCATCGGGCAGCGGGGCGAGAACGGGCAGCCGGGAGGCAGGTTGATGAGCGACGGCGGCGCTCCCCGGATCGGGGTCAGCGGGTCGGACGCCTTGGCGTCCAGCCGCGGCAGGCTGCCGAGCAGGCCCAGGGTGTAGGGCATGCGCGGGTCGTAGTAGATGGCGTCGGTCTCGCCGATCTCGACCGGCTTGCCGGCGTACATCACCAGCACCTGGTCGGCCATGCCGGCCACCACCCCGAGGTCGTGGGTGATGAGCACGATCCCGGCCGAGGTGCTCTCCTGCACCCGGCGCAGGGTGTCGAGCACCTGCGCCTGGACGGTCACGTCAAGGGCGGTGGTCGGCTCGTCGGCGATGATCACGTCGGGGTCGTTGGTCATCGCCATGGCGATGACCGCCCGCTGGCGCATGCCGCCCGAGAACTCGTGCGGGTAGTTCCTGGCCCGCTCGGGCGCGTTGGGGATGCCGACGATCTCGAGCAGCTCCACCGCCCTCGCCCACGCCTTGTCCTTGCCGACGTCCTGGTGGGCCAGGATCGCCTCCTGAAGCTGCCAGCCGATCGTGTACACCGGGTTCAGGCTGGTCATGGGGTCCTGGAAGATCATGGCGATCTGCTTGCCCCTGAACTTGGTCTGCTCCTTGTCGGACAGCTTGACCAGGTTCTGGCCGCGGAAGTTCACCTCGCCCCGGATGCGGGCCGAGCGGGGCAGCAGGCCCATGATGGCCAGCGAGGTCACGCTCTTGCCGGAGCCCGACTCGCCGACGATCCCGAGCACCTGCCTCGGGTAGAGCTCGAAGCTGACCCCGCGGACGGCGTGGACGATGCCGTCGTCGGTCGGGAACTGGACGGTCAGGTCCTTGACCTCGAGCACCGGCCCGGAACTGGTCTCGGCGGCCGGCTGGTCGGGGAGGGTGGTGGCCATCAGGCGCGCACCCGGGTCTGGGTGGGGTCGAAGGCGTCCCGCAGGCCGTCGCCGATGAAGTTGATGGTCAGGGCGATGATCACGATGATCAGGCCGGGGAAGTAGAACAGCCATGGCCGGGTGGTGGCCGCCTGCTGGCCGGTGCTGATCAGCAGGCCGAGCGAGGTGTCCGGCGACTTGATGCCCAGCCCCAGGTAGGAAAGGGCGGTCTCGGTCAGGATGGCCACGGCCACGGTGATGGTGGCGTTGACGATGATCGACCCGGTGGCGTTGGGCAGCAGGTGCCGGAACATGATCCGGGTGTCCGAGGCCCCCAGCGCCCTGGCCGCCTCCACGAACTCCTTCTCCCGCAGGGAGAGGAAGGTACCTCGCACCACCCGGGCGATGTAGGTCCACAGCAGCAGCGACAGCACCAGCCCGATGAAGAACCAGTTGCCGGCCTGGTCGGCCACGGTGGCGGCCAGCACGGCCAGGATGGCGATGGCGGGGATGGTCAGCACCAGGTCGGTGAACCGCATGAGGGCGGCGTCGACCCAGCCGCGGTAGTACCCGGCCAGCGCCCCGATGAATGCCCCCACGGTGGTCGACAGGAACGCCACCATGAGCGCGACCTGCACCGACTTCTGGGCCCCGCGCAGCACCTGGGCCATCGAGTCGTGGCCGATGTCGTCGGTGCCCATCGGGTGCTTCAGGGACGGCGCGGAGGAGAACTCGTCGGTGATGTCGGCGTAGCCGTACCTCCAGAGCCGGCCGCCGATGAGCGAGAAGACAACCACCAGCACGAACACCACCAGGCTGCCGACGGCCAGCTTGTGGGCCAGGAACCGGCGCAGGATCATCTGGGTCTGGCTGCGCCGCACCACGGTGAACTCGCGCTCGGGGGCGCCCGCGGACACCTCGTGCACCGTGACGCCGTGCTCGGTGTGCCGCAGCTCCTGGTCCTCGTCCCCCTCGTCGCTCGGGGTCGGGGTCGCCGGTGGGCGTCGCGTGTCAGCCATAGCGGATCCTTGGGTCCAGCACCGCGTACAACACGTCCGCGATGAGATTGAACAACACCACCAGCACGCTGGTCACCATCAGCCAGGCCAGCAGGACGTTGACGTCGTTGGCCCCGACCCCCTCGATCAGCAGGGCGCCCATGCCCTGCCAGGAGAACACCCGCTCGGTGATGACCGCCCCGCCGAACACCGCCCCGGTGTCGATCGCCACCACCGTCACCAGCGGGATCAGCGCGTTGCGCAGGGCGTGG
>DATHIG010000442.1:0-4948 GCA_035490035.1 Actinomycetes bacterium | reverse complement strand
TGGAGGCCCGCGCCGCCACCACCATCCTGCTGCACGCGACCGCCCTGGGTCGTCCCATCTACGAACGCCTCGGCTTCGTTCCCGAGGTCCACTACCTCACCCTCACCGGCCCCGCCCTCCCGAGGACCCGCCCCCGGCCGCTCGGCCTGGCGGCCCTGGGCGGGACGGCCGACCCCGAGCAGGGCGGCCCGGCGGCCCTGGGCGGGACGGGCGACCCCGAGCTCGGCGGCATCGTCCCGCCGGTGCGGGCCGGGCAGGCCGGCGACCTGGAGGCGGTGCTGGCCCTCGATCGGGCGGCGACCGGAGAGGACCGGCGGCGGCTGCTGGCCGCCCTCTGGCCGGCCGGCGGGCTGGTCGCCGGCGGCGCTGGTGCTGCTCCGCTCGGCTTCCAGCTGGCCTCGCCGTGGCGGTCGGCCGGAGCCATCGTCGCCGCCGACCCACAGGCCGGACTGGCGCTGCTGGAGGCGGCCCGCAGGGTGGACGAGGACGAGGTCTCCATGTCCGTGCCGGCCACCAACACCCGCGCCGTCCAGGCGTTGGAGGCGGCAGGCTTCCGCGAACGCTATCGCACGGTCAGGATGCACCGCGGCCCCCGCATCCCATGGCACCCGACCGCCGTGTTCGCCGCCCAGAACCTGTTCTGGGGCTGACGCAACGACCCACGCGAGCGTAGCGGACCCGCTCCCGGGGCCCATGCGAGCGTGGCCCCATCCCCGCGACCCGCCCACAGTGCTGTCCGCGGCTGAATGTTGCTGAAGGGGCGTTCAGCCCAGAGGGCGGCGTTCAGCTCAGAAGGTACGGGTGTTCGCGGGCGTCAGAAGTCGAGCTTCATGGGCACGCGGTGGGCGACCGACCGTTCGGCCAGGCGCCGCAGCACGGCCAGCCCGGTGCCGGCGGCCGCGGACAGCGAGTGGCCGTCGGCGGTGGCGTCGATCGGCTGGCCGTCGAGGCGGTAGCGGGTGGCCAGCAGCTCGAGCTGGTCGAGCAGGGCCATGCTGGAACCCACCTCGACCTCCTCGCCGGTGAGGTCCTGGGTGCGGATGGTGAAGTCGAACCGGCAGGGCAGCCACAGCTCCGGGGTGAGCAGCTGCCGGTAGCGCGAGCTGGCCCCTCTGGCCGAGGACTCCTGGTAGGCCAGGTCGTCCGGCCAGTCGGCGGAGACGGTGGCCGGGGGCGGCAGCTCGGGATGCTCGTCGTGGGCGGCCAGCAGCAGCGTCCCCCCGTAGCCGTCCCAGCCCGGCTTGTCGGTGAAGCAGGGGGCCGGGTCGGACTCGTCCCAGTCCAGCGGCCCGACCAGCCGGTCGCCGAGCCAGCGGCTGAGCGCGTCCCGCCAGCTCAGCACGGCGGCCCTGATGACCTCCTCGGCCTTCTGCCCGTCGGTGATCGGCATGCCCTGGTGGTGGGCGATCCGCTCGACGACTCCTCCGGACCCCTCGACGTAGTAGCGGGTCAGGGATCCAACATAGACGTCAAGGCCCACGCCGCCTCCCTCGCTCACGCCGCCGCCGCCTGGCAACCCTATGGTGTCTCAAACAAGTCGATCCGGCCACCCCCTTGTTCCTCAACGGACGTCGACCGCGACCCGGACCGGGTCGCGGAGCTCCGAGATCCGGAAGCCGCCGCGGTCGGCAACACCGACCCCGAACGACACCCGGCCCTCGAAGTCGCCCGCGAAGCGCACCTGGCGCAGGCTCGGAAAATCAGGGCTGAGGCCGCCGGTCCGGAAGGTGGTCGCGCCGTCCGGGTCGCGGGCCCGGGCCGGCTGGAACGCCACCGCCATGAAGGCCCGGCCCCGCAACGGCACCCGGCGGCCGGCCTCGTCGGTGACCTGGGACACGTAGCGGACCCGGTAGCCCGGCATGGACCCCCGGAAGGTGAACAGCACCCGGTCGTAGCCGTCATGGCGGGCGGTCCGGACCGAGATCAGCTCCGACGCCGGCCGGCTCGGCCGGTCCCGTTCCACCGGCGCGGTCGCGAACGGCGGCGCCGACCGGGTCGCCGGCGGGTCCCGCCGGTGCCTGGCCTGCCACGCCCCGGCCAGGAAGGCCACGGCCAGCACCAGGACGAGCCCCTTGCCCATGGTGCGCATTCGGGTTCCTCCTCTGCCCCAGTCTCCGTCCCTCCGGTAACGAGATGGTGACATGGTGGTCTCGTCCCGTCTCGTCATCCTCGCGCCTGTGGACAGATTCGACGGGTTTCGATGGCCAGGCCGGCCGCGGCCCCGCCGCTACAATGGGGCGACCATGGCCACAACGCCCGTTCGGCTCGCCGAGGCCGGCAGCGGCTTCCTGCAGCAGGTCGCGCTCGGCCCCCTGCTCAGCCGGTTCGCCGTCGACCAGGTGGGCGCCGAGGAGCGTGCGGCCGCCCTGGCCAAGCGGAGCATCAAGAAGGACTCCAAGGTGGCCGCCCTGCGGCTGGCCGTGGCCGTGATGGACCTGACAACCCTCGAGGGGTCGGACACGGTCGGAAAGGTCGAGGCGCTCTGCTCCAAGGCCCGCCGTCCCGACCCGGCCGATCCCGAGGTCCCGTCGGTGGCCGCCGTCTGCGTCTACCCGTCGCTGGTGGCCACGGCCAAGCGGGCCCTTGCCGGCTCAGGGGTCAAGGTCGCCTCGGTGGCCACCGCCTTCCCCAGTGGCCAGGCGTCGCTGGCGGTGCGCCTGGCCGACGTCGCCGAGGCTGTCGAGGCCGGCGCCGACGAGATCGACATGGTGATCAATCGCGGCGCCTTCCTGGCCGGCCGCCACCAGGAGGTGTTCGAGGAGATCGTGGTCGTCAAGGAGGCCTGCGGCCCGGCCAGGCTCAAGGTCATCCTCGAGACCGGCGAGCTCGGCACCCTCGACAACGTCCGCCGGGCCAGCGTGCTCGCCATGGCCGCCGGGGCCGACTTCATCAAGACCTCCACCGGCAAGATCCAGCCGGCCGCCACCCTGCCGGTGGCCCTGGTCATGCTGGAGGCGGTCCGCGACTTCCACGACCGCACCGGCCGCATGGTCGGCATGAAGCCGGCCGGCGGCGTCCGCACCGCCAAGCAGGCCATCCAGCACCTGGTCGTGGTCAACGAGACCCTCGGCCCCGACTGGCTCACCCCGGAGTGGTTCCGCCTCGGCGCCTCCAGCCTCCTCAACGACTGCCTCATGCAGCTGGCCAAGGAGCGCACCGGCCGCTACCAGTCCGGCGACTACTTCACCAAGGACTGATCCGGCTGGGGTTGGGCCGCCGGTGTCCAGGGTCAACGAAGAGTTTCGTGAGCCGGGCGCTGCAGCGGTGCCGGCGGCCGCGCTAGCCTTGGCGCCTGAGCGACGACGCCGGATGGCGGAGGGCGGGACCGGGATGGCTGAGCAGCTGGAGCGGCGGGGGGCGCGGGTGCCGGACCGGTTCAGCCTGGACTATGCGCCGGCGCCCGAGGCGACCGACCATGTCAAGGTCCGGGCCGACCACGGGCTGCTGATCGGTGGGCGCTGGGTCGAACCGGCCTCCGGGAAGCACTTCAAGACCATCAACCCGGCCACCGAGGAGGTCCTGACCGCGGTGGCGGAGGCCGGCGAGGAGGACGTCGAGGCGGCCGTCAAGGCCGCCCGGACCGCCTTCACCAAGGTCTGGTCGCGGATGTCGGGGGCCGAGCGGGCCAAGTACCTGTACCGGATCGCCCGGGTGCTGCAGGAGCGGGCCCGCGAGTTCGCCGTGCTGGAGACGATGAACGGCGGCAAGCCGGTCAAGGAATCCCGCGACGTCGACGTGCCCCTGGCCGCGGCCCATTTCTTCTACCACGCCGGCTGGGCCGACAAGCTGGACTACGCCTTCCCCGGCCGCCGCCCCGCCCCGCTCGGGGTCGCCGCCCAGGTCATCCCCTGGAACTTCCCGCTGCTGATGGCCGCCTGGAAGCTCGCCCCGGCCCTGGCCGCCGGCAACACCGTCGTCCTCAAGCCGGCCGAGACCACGCCGCTGACCGCGCTGCGCCTGGGCGAGGTCCTCCAGGAGGCCGAGCTGCCAGAGGGCGTGGTCAACATCCTGACCGGCGCCGGCGCCACCGGGGCGGCCCTGGTCGGCCACGACGGTGTCGACAAGGTCGCCTTCACCGGCTCGACCGAGGTCGGCAAGGCGATCCAGCGCACCCTGGCCGGGTCGGGCAAGAAGCTCACCCTTGAGCTGGGCGGCAAGGCGGCCAACATCGTGTTCGAGGACGCCCCGCTCGACCAGGCGGTCGAGGGGATCGTCAACGGCATCTACTTCAACCAGGGGCACGTCTGCTGCGCCGGTTCGCGGCTGCTGGTCCAGGAGTCGATCGCCGAGCCGCTGGTCGACAAGCTCAAGCGGCGGATGGCGACCCTGCGGGTCGGCGACCCGCTGGACAAGAACACCGACGTGGGCGCGATCAACTCCCGGGCCCAGCTGGAGAAGATCCAGGAGCTGGTCGCCTCCGGCGAGGCCGACGGCGCCGAAGCCTGGCAGGCGCCGTGCGAGCTGCCCCCGCGGGGCTTCTGGTTCCGCCCGACCGTGTTCACCCACGTCGCCCAGTCCTACCGGATCGCCCAGGAGGAGATCTTCGGGCCGGTCCTGTCGGTGCTGACCTTCCGCACCCCCGACGAGGCGGTGGAGAAGGCCAACAACACCCCGTTCGGGCTGTCGGCCGGGGTCTGGACCGACAAGGGCAGCCGCATCCTCGACCTGGCCAACCGCATGCGGGCCGGGGTGGTGTGGGCCAACACCTTCAACCGGTTCGACCCCGCCTCGCCGTTCGGCGGCTACAAGGAGTCCGGCTTCGGCCGCGAGGGCGGCCGCCACGGCCTGGCCGCCTACCTGGACCTGAGCTGAGAGGTGGAGGCGACCGTGGGCGAGGGCGAGCGGTTGGACGTGCGCAAGACCTACAAGCTGTACATCGGGGGGAAGTTCCCGCGGACCGAGTCGGGGCGGTCGTACCTGGTCTGCGACGACAAGGGGAAGCCGTGGG
>DATHIG010000441.1:0-3623 GCA_035490035.1 Actinomycetes bacterium | reverse complement strand
CGCCTCGCTCGGCCGCCTCGGCATGGACTACGTCGACCTCTACCAGATCCACCGCTGGGACCCGCACACGCCGATCGAGGAGACGATGGAGGCGCTGCACGACGTGGTGCGGGCCGGCAAGGCCCGCTACCTGGGGGCCAGCAGCATGCACGCCTGGCAGTTCGCCAAGGCCCAGCGGGCCGCCGAGCAGGGCGGCTGGACGCGGTTCAGCTCGATGCAGAACCACTACAACCTCGTCTACCGCGAGGAGGAGCGGGAGATGATCCCTCAGTGCGTCGACCAGGGGGTCGGCATCATCCCCTGGAGCCCGCTGGCCCGCGGGTTCCTGACCGGCACCCGGAGCCGCCAAGGCGAGCGCCGCACCACCCGGGCCGAGACCGACGCATTCCAGGACGACCTGTACGGCCGCCCCGAAGACTTCGACGTGGTCGACCGGGTGGTGGCGGTGGCCGGCGACCGTGGCGTCCCCGCCGCCCAGGTCGCCCTGGCCTGGCTGCTCCACAAGCCAGGTGTCACCGCCCCCATCATCGGCGCCACCAAGCCCAACCACGTCCCCGACGCCCTGGCCGCCGCCGACCTCACCCTCTCCCCTGAGGAGATCACCCGTCTGGAGGAGCCCTACCGGCCCCACCCGGTCCTGGGTCATGGCTAGCCTGCGGTGAGATACCCTCCTGGGGTATGGTCGTAGCCATGTCACCCGACCAGCACGGCCAGCAGGCCGAGCCCGACCAGTCCGCCGGCCACGCCGGCCAGGGCGACCACGCCGGCCACGCCGACCACGGAGACCAGGGCGGCCATGACGACCACGGTGGCCACGCCGCCCACGCCGACCATGGCGGCCACGCCGCCCAGGGCGGCCATGGGGACCACGGCGGCCACGGCGGCCATGGCGACCACGCCGCCCAGTTCCGGGACCGGTTCTGGCTGAGCCTGGTCATGGCCATCCCGGTGGTCGCCTACTCCGAGATGGTGCAGGAGTGGCTGGGCTTCACGCCGCCGCAGTTCCCCGGCTCGGCGTGGGTCGCACCGGTGCTGGGCACGACCGTGTTCCTCTACGGCGGCTGGCCGTTCCTGCAGGGGGGATGGCAGGAGGCGCGGACGCGGCAGCCGGGCATGATGCTGCTCATCACGCTGGCCATCCTGGTCGGGTTCGGGGCCAGCGCCGCCTCCGCGTTCGGCCTGTTCGACCTGGAGTTCTGGTGGGAGCTGGCGCTGCTGATCGTGATCATGCTGCTCGGGCACTGGCTGGAGATGCGCGCCCTCGGCCAGGCCTCCAGCGCCCTCGACGCCCTGGCCGCGCTGCTGCCCGACCAGGCCGAGCTGGTCACCGCCGACGGTGTCCAGACGGTGGCCGTCGGCGACCTGGCGGTGGACGACGTCGTGCTGGTCCGCCCCGGCGGCCGGGTACCCGCCGACGGGACCGTGACCGACGGGTCGGCCGAGCTGGATCTGTCGATGATCACCGGCGAGTCCCGCCCGGTCCTGAAGCAGCCCGGCGACCGGGTGGTGGCGGGCACGGTGGTCACCGACTCGGCGATCCGGGTCCGGGTCGAGGCGGTCGGGGAGCAGACCGCGCTGGCCGGGATCCGTCGGCTGGTCGAGCAGGCCCAGGCGTCCGGGTCACGGGCGCAGGCGCTGGCCGACCGGGCCGCCGGGCTGCTGTTCTACTTCGCCGTCGGGGCTGGGCTGATCACCGTTGCCGTCTGGCTGGCGCTGGGCGAGCCCGACCAGGCGGTGGAGCGGACGGTGACGGTGCTGGTGATCGCCTGTCCCCATGCCCTCGGACTGGCCATCCCGCTGGTCATCGCCATCTCGACCGGCCTCGCGGCCCGCAACGGCATCCTGGTCACCGACCGGCTGGCGCTGGAACGGATGCGCACCGTCGACGCGGTGCTGTTCGACAAGACCGGCACCCTCACCAGGGGGGAGCCGCGGGTCACCGGGGTGGTGGCGCTCGAAGGCGACGAGGGCGGGCTGCTCGCGCTGGCCGGTGCGGTCGAGGCCGACAGCGAGCATCCGGTCGCCCGGGCGATCGTGGCCGCCGCCGGTGGCCAGCTGGACGACCTGCCCCGGGCCGGTGACTTCCGTGCCATGACCGGCCGCGGCGTCCAGGCCAGGGTCGAGGGGGTCACGGTGGCGGTCGGCGGGCCGGCGCTGCTGCGGGAGCTCGACGTCGTCGAGCCCGAGGCGCTGTCCGAGCAGCTCGGCGGCTGGAAGCGGCGCGGCGCGGCCGTCCTGTACGTGCTCCGCGACGGCAAGGTGGTCGGGGCGCTGGCCCTGGAGGATGCGGTCCGGCCCGAGTCCCGCCGGGCCGTCCAGGAGCTGCACCGGCTGGGCAAGCGGGTGATCATGGCCACCGGCGACGCCCGCCAGGTCGCCGAGGCGGTCGCCGCCGAGCTCGGCGTCGACGAGGTGTTCGCCGAGGTCCTGCCCGAGGACAAGGCGCAGCGAGTGGCCGACCTGCAACGTCGCGGCCTCAAGGTGGCCGTGGTCGGCGACGGCGTCAACGACGCCCCCGCCCTGGCCAGGGCCGACGTCGGCATCGCCATCGGCGCCGGCACCGACGTGGCCATCGAGTCGGCCGGGATCGTGCTGGCGTCCAACGACCCCCGCGGGGTGCTGGCGGTCATCCGCCTTTCGCAGGCCAGCTACCGCAAGATGCTGCAGAACCTCGGCTGGGCGACCGGCTACAACCTGCTGGCCGTGCCGGTTGCCGCCGGCGCGCTGGCCTGGGCCGGCGTCACCCTCGCCCCGGCCGTCGGGGCGGTCCTGATGAGCCTGTCCACCATCGTGGTCGCCCTCAACGCCCAGCTCCTGCGGGGCATCGACCTGCAGCCAGAGCGGGCCTGACCCGTCACCGGGAACCGGCGCGGCCCCCGCGAGATGCTGGAGCACGACCTTGAACGGCGCTCGGGTCCACAATCGGTGCCTGGGACCAAGGCCAAGGAAAGGAGCCGATCAGCGTGCATGGCCAGCCGGAAGGGGAGGACGCTGCCAACGGCATCACCATGGAGGAGCTGCAGCTGGCGGCCCGCAACCACGGGATGCCGCTGGAGGCGCTGCGCTACGACGTCACCCCGGTCGGCCTCCACTACCTGCTGATCCACTTCGACATCCCCGAGGCCGACGAGCGCACCTGGCGGTTGGAGGTCGGCGGCCAGGTCAGGGCGCCGCGCACCCTGACCATGGAGGAGCTCCGCCGCCGCCCGGCCGTGACCGTGCCGGTGACCATGGAGTGCGCCGGCAACGGCCGGGCCCGGCTGGACCCGCGGCCGGTCAGCCAGCCCTGGCTGGAGGAGGCGGTGGGGACGGCCGAGTGGACGGGGACCCCGCTGCGACCCTTGCTGGAGGAGGCCGGCATCGGCCCTGGCGCCGTCGAGGTGAGCACCGACGGGGGCGGGAGCTGGCAGCCGGCCCAGCTGGGCCCGCGCCAGTCGCCGTGGTCCTGGGTCGGGTGGTCGTTGGTCTGGGAGGCGACCCCGGGGTCGCACCAGCTGTGCTCCAGGGCCACCGACGAGGCCGGGAACACCCAGCCGCTGCACCCACCTTGGAACGACGGCGGCTACGCCAACAACGCCGTCCAACGGGTCGCGGTCACGGTGCGCCCATGACGTCGCCCACCT
>DATHIG010000440.1:0-2514 GCA_035490035.1 Actinomycetes bacterium | reverse complement strand
GGCCGCTCCCTTGTCGGGGAGGGCGAGCACATCGAGGATGCGCGCCGTCAGCTGGTCCGGTCGGCCGGGACGCGTCAGGTACCCGGTCTGGCCGTCGATCACCAGGTCAGGCACCCCGTTGACGGCGGTCGCGACCACCGGCCTGCCGACCAGCACCGCCTCGGTCAGGGCCCGTCCGAGACCCTCCCAGAGCGAGCTGAAGGCCACCACGTCAACGGCGGCGAGCACGTCGGGGACGTCGGTGCGGAACCCGAGCAGGTGCAGCCGCGGGATGCCGCTGGCTGCCGTCGCGACCTGGTCGCGCAGCGGTCCGTCGCCGACCAGCAGGACGTGGGCGTCGGGAGCGGCCGCCAGTACCCGTCCAGCGGCGGCCACGAAGTCGAGTGGCGCCTTCTGCTCCATCAGGCGCGTGACCGTGCCAACCACCGGGGCGCCCGACGGGATCCCCAGCTCGCGGCGAACCCGGTCGCCGGAGCCGGACCGGACGAGGTCGCTCGGCAGCCCGCTCACCACCACGCGGACCTGCCCGGGCCGGGCGATGCCGAGGGTGAGCGCCTCGCGTGCGTTGGCGTCGCAGACGCAGACGATCCGGTCGGCGCAGCGTGCCGCGGCACGCTCGAGGGCCAGGAGCGCCTGCCGCTTGCCGCGGGCCATGTAGTCGTGCACCGGGAACCCGTGGATGGTGTGGATCACGGCCGGGACCCGCCGCGTCCGCGCCACCAGCCGGCCGAGGACGCCGGCCTTGGAGCCATGGGTATGCACCACATCGTAGCCGCCGACCTGGCGCCAGAGGGCGACCGCGGTGCGCAGGTCGCCGAGGCTCCAGAGGGAGCGGCGCAGGTGGGGGAGGACGATGCAGCGGTCGGCCGAGTCACGCGCCTGCTCCTCGAGGGCGCCCGGCCCTCCCAGCAGGTCGACCTGGTAGCGGCGGCGGTCAAGCCCGGCCACGGTCAGGAGGGTGTTGTCCTGGGCGCCACCGTGGTCGAGGTGGGTGATGACGTGGAGCACCCGGGCCCGCCCGGGTTCCGGTCCGTCCGGCCTGCCTGGTCGAGCTGCCGCCTGGGCCGGCGGCGGGCTGGTTGGGGGTGCCTGCTGGAGACTCCCTGGCCCGCTCGGGGTCATGCCGTCCCCCGCTGCGCCGGCGACCGGAGGCGCCGGCCGACCCATGCCGCCTGCGCGGCGATCCCGCTGGCGAGGTCGGTCTGGGGGCGGTAGCCGAGCAGGGCCTCCGCCCGTGTCCCGTCGGCTCCGGTGTGTCGGACGTCGCCGGCAGGGGCCGGCCGGCGATGGATCCGCAGCTGACGGCCGGTCGCCTCGCCGACCAGCTCCAGGACCTCGTTCAGGGTGGCCCGCCGGCCCCCACCGATGTTGATCGCCTCGGCGTGGACAGGTGCCGTCATGGCCAGCAGGTTGGCTCGCACGACGTCGTCGACGTAGGTGAAGTCACGGGTCTGCTCGCCGTCGCCGTTGACCACCACCGGCCGGTCGGCCCACGCCGCCTCGAGGAAGCGCCGGAAGCTCATGTCCGGGCGCTGGCGAGGCCCATAGACGGTGAAGTAGCGCAGGATCGCGACGCTCATCGAGGACACGCCCGGCTGCGCGTAGGCGAGGCAGAGGTGCTCGCTGGCAAGCTTGGTCACCCCGTACGGGGACACCGGGCGGGTGGTCGACTCCTCGGTCGTCGGGTAGCGGGGAGCGTCCCCGTAGATGCTCGACGACGACGCCAGGACCAGGCGGGGCACGCCGGCGCGGACGCAGCTCTCGAGCAGTCGCTGGGTGGCCAGCACGTTGTGATGCACGTAGCCGGCGAACCCGCGGCCCCACGACGCGGGTACGCCGGGCTGGGCGGCCTGGTGGAACACGACCGCGGCCCCCTGAAGGCTGGGCTCCAGGTCCACCTCGGCCAGGTCGGCCTGCAGCAGGTGGAACCCTGGCCGCTCGAGCAGGTCGGCGAGGTTGGCCCACTTGTCGGCCAGCGCGTAGTAGTCGGTGAACGCGTCGACGGCGAGCACCTCGTGCCCCCGGTCGAGCAGGGAGGCGGCCAGGTGGGAACCGATGAAGCCGGCGGCGCCGGTCACTACCACATGGTCGCGGCTACGAGCTGCCATCGTCGTGTCGTTCCTCTCCAGGACGTGCCGACCGGCGGGTGGTCGCCCACCCGAGAAGGAGGCCGGGTGGTGCCAGCCTCCGCATGCTTCTGGGGAAGATCGAGCTAGTTGAGATGTTCGCTACGCTAAGGGTAACCGACTGGAGCTCACGCCAACAGCCCGTCGAGCAGCCGCGCCGTCTGGCGCGGGGCTCCGACGGAGACCGTGAAGCTGGGCACCTGCCGGCACACCCTGATCAGCGCCGCTTGCGTCCGCTGTGGGTCCGGGGCCGGCCAGTAGAGGCTCTGCTGCAGGCGGTGGAGGGCCTGTGCCGGCGCAAGGGGCTCCAGCCGTGGCTCGCTGACGAAGCCGGCCGCGCGGAGGAACACGACCGCCGCCACCCCGGCCGCCACCCGGCCTGCCCGCT
>DATHIG010000439.1:0-2768 GCA_035490035.1 Actinomycetes bacterium | reverse complement strand
CGCGCAGGCTGTGGCCCAGCGGGGAGAGGGAGTACTCGACCCGGGGCGGCACCTCTGGGTAGATCTGGCGCTCGACCAGCCCGGCGCGCTCCAGCTCGCGCAACGTCCGCGTGAGCATCTTCGCCGAGATGCCGCCGATCTGCTCGCGCAGCCTCGAATGGCGCTTGGGGCCGTCCACCAGGCAGCTGGTCACCAGCACGGCCCATTTGTCGGCGATCAGGTCCAGCGCTGCCCGGGACGGGCAGCGAGCGCTGAACACGTCCACTGCCGGTCCCTGGTCGGGCTGTCCCGATATGTGAGACATGCGGCGAGCATACTCCGTGCCCACCTGGGTTGCTGAACGTCCCTTGAGCACCTATGGTGCCCTTGGGAACGCAATAGCCCCTAAGTCGTCGCGGAGCCCAGAAGGTATGCGGCGGCGTACCGGAGGGAGGGGCTAGTGGTGGTCATAAAGGTCCAGCAGGCTCCAGCCGAGCATACCGAGTACAGAACTACACGGATGCGCAGGAGCTTCGCCGCTGCGAGCTCGACACCATGAGCCACAGCCGGTCCGGTCCGGACCATGACCGTACGAGGGAGTCCAATGCGCCAGCCCAAGCCGAGTGAGCCGAAGCACCTGACAGCGTCGCAGGCCGCGGCCCTGCTCCAGGTGTCCCCGAAGACCGTGTCGCGGTGGGCCAAGGAGGGCAAGCTCCCCTTCGTCCGCACCCTGGGCGGTCACCGCCGGTACCCGGACAGCGAGATCCGGGCGCTGGTCGACAGCCTTTCCGAGCGGCCGGTGTCGGAGGGCGAGAACCCCGGCTCCCGTTCGGCCTGACCGTCGCGGCCATCGATGGCCCGCCTGTCGACGTCGGGGCAGGCGGGCGACGCGTGCGCCAGCCGCCTCGGTTTGCTGGCCGAGGTGCCGTGGAAGTTCCAAGCTAGAAGCCCGGGACCTTCGCGGGTGTAGAAGAGTGAGGAGCCATCCGTGCGCATCGCCCTCATCGCCCCCCCCTGGTACACGATCCCGCCGAGCGGCTACGGGGGGATCGAGTGGGTGGTCGCCCTGCTCGCCGACGGGCTGACCGACCGCGGCCACGATGTCACCCTGTTCGCCGCGCCGGGCTCCGACACCAAGGCGCGGCTGGTCTCGCCCCTTGACGAGGAGCCGCCGCGGGAGGCGATCGGCGACCCTTGGTACGAGGCCAGCCACATCGTCTCGGTCTACGAGCACGGCGACGAGTTCGACATCCTGCATGACCACACCGGGCCGGTCGGGGTCAGCGTCGGCGCGCTCAGCGACTGCCCGACCATCCACACCCTCCACGGGCCGTTCACCGAGCAGACGCTCATGCTCTACCGGCGTGTCGCCCGCCAGCACTGGTTCGTGGCCATCTCGGAGAGCCAGCGCTCCATGGCCCCGCCCGACCTGCGCTGGGCGGGCGTCGTCTACAACGGCATCCTGATGGACCGCTATCCGTTCCGGGAGGACAAGGACGACTTCCTGTTCTTCCTGGGCCGGGCCGACGAGGAGAAGGCCCCGCACCTGGCCATCGAGGCGGCCAGGCGGGCCGGGCGTCGGCTGGTGATGTGCGCCACCACCAAGAACGAGCGCGAGCGCAGCTACTGGGCCGAGCATGTCGAGCCGATCCTGGGCGACGACGTCGAGGTCTACGGCGAGTGCGCCCCCGACCAGAAGGCCGACCTGCTGGGAAGGGCGGCCGCCCTCGTCTTCCCGATCCAGTGGGCTGAGCCCTTCGGCCTGGTGATGGTCGAGGCCATGGCCTGCGGGACGCCGGTGCTGGCCTGGCGCAACGGCTCGGTGCCCGAGGTGGTCGTCGACGGCGAGACCGGGTTCATCGTCGAGTCGATGGACGAGCTGGTGGCGGCCGTCGACCGGGTCGGAGAGCTCGACCCACGGGCCATGCGGGCCTGGGTCGAGCAGCGGTTCTCGGCCGAGGCGATGGTGAACGGCTACGAGCGGGCCTACGAGCGCGCCCTGGCCGGGGAGCGTGGCGCCGCAGGCTAGTCGGGGCGGCAGGTCGGCCACGAAAGAAGCCCGGAGCCGGCGCCGGCCGGCTCCGGGCTGCTCGACTTGTCAGCTGTTCTTGGTGCGGTCCCGGGAGCTGCGCTCACTGGCGCTGGAGCGCTTGGTGGTGGTGCCGGTGTCGGCGGTGGTGGCGGCGCCCCCACCGGCGGTGTCGCCACCGGAGGTGCTGGGAGCGCTCGGCGTGGTGGAGGTGCTGGGCGTGCTGGGAACGCTCGGCGTGGCGGTCGTGCTCGTCGAGGTGCTGGGCGTGCTCGGGGTCGCCGGGGTGCTCGGGGTGGTGGTGCTCGTGGTCACGCCGGTGGTCGTGCCCGCGCTCGGGCCGCTGCCGCTGGGCGCGACCCGGTCCTGGGCTTGCTGGACCTTGTCGGCTGCCTTGTGGGCGGCCTGCTCCATCCGGGCCCCGAGGTTGCCCGGGGCATTGTCGACGACCCGCTTCACCTGCGGCTTGTCGAGCAGCTGGCGGGCGCTGGCCTGTATCTGCTCGTAGCGCTCCCGACCGGCCCTTGCGCCGAGGACGTAGCCGACCGCGGCACCAACGGCCATACCGAGCTTGCCGATCACTTTCATCTTCGACCTCCGTCGCCGTCTGGGGATGACCTTGCGTGTCCGCTGGCCGACGTCGAGCTGCTGCACCCGGCGGCCGACCGACGCCGGGATCGAGGTGACCGACCGGGCGGTGCCGGCGGTCGCCTCGGCGGCCCGCTTGCGGGCCCGGGCGCGCCTGCGGGCCCGGCGCCTG
>DATHIG010000438.1:0-2119 GCA_035490035.1 Actinomycetes bacterium | reverse complement strand
CGCTTCGGTGAATTGAACGCCGACCGGCTGCGCGCCGCGATCCGCACCTACCTCGGGCTTGCGCTGTCATAAGGACTCGATCCGGCGCGCGGGCCCTCGGTACCGATGGTCGCCCGGGCGCGGTCTGCCGCTGGGCCTTCGCTGGGAGCGGGCGGACCGGCATCCCGCGCTGGCGCCCCTGACCACCGCCGGCCTGCTGGCCGCCGGAGTGCTGGCCGCGGTTGGCCTGCCGCCGCTGGACCTGCACGGCCCGCTGCATTGCCTGGGGATCATGGACCCGCTGTGCGGCCTGACCCGCGGGACGGTGGCGGTGCCGCACGGCCAGCTCGGCCAGGCCTACAACCCGGGCCAGTGCGCTGCTCGTGGTGGGCGCGGTGCTGGCGGTCGGTGGTTGGTCGGCCGGCTGACCAGCCGGTGGCAGGACACCACCCCGCGACCGACCCCATCACGTGGGCCGTGGTCGCCGTCGTGGTGCTCGCCTTCTGGGTCAACCAGCAGGCCCAGGGCCGCCCTGCTCCGCTGACCGAGGTCGCGGAGCAGGATCACGCTTTCAGGCCGGCGACCGCCTGCTCCACCTTGGCGAACGGCACGTGCATCTCCAGCGACACCTCGCGGAAGCGGATCCGCCCGTCGCGGTCCAGCAGCCAGAACGAGTGGGTCGAGAACGGCCCCATGCTGCCCGGCAGATCATAGATGCCGAACGCCATGGCGACCTGGGTGGAGGTGTCGGAAAGGATCGGGACGTCAACCCCGAGCCGCTCGGCCATCTCCCGGGAGATGGCCAGGTCCTGCACGGTGACGGCGAACACCTCGGTGCCCTCCGCCTGGAAGGTGGCCTTGGCCCGCTGCAGCTCGACCAGCTGCGCCTCACACGGGCTTCACCCGGCGTGCTCGTAGAAGTAGAGCAGGACGTTGCGCTTGCCCCGGAAGCTGGCCACATCCGCGGTCTGCCCGGTGGTGGCCGGCAGCCGCACCGGCGGGGCGACCTCCCCGACGGCCCGGACCCCACCGGCCGGCTGCCCGCTCTCGCCGTCCGGCCGCCCAGCGAACCAAACGACGGCCACGACCCCCAGGCCGACCGCGACGGACAGCGATAGCCACAGCCGCCATCCGGCCGGGGGCCCTGGTCGCCTGGCCGAGGGCGTGCGGGCCGGGCGCGGCGGGGGCTTGGGCTTGCTCACTGCTGGACCTCACCTGTCGGACCGATGACCTGACGCTACGGCGATGCTCGCACCCTGCCCGCGAGCCGTTATCCTACACGTCGTAGGAATCAGTTGGAGGGAGCCCATGCCGATGATCCCCGAGGCGCCCCGCGGCCCGGCACGCTGGCGGCCGGCTAGTCACAGCGTCGCGGGCCTGGCGGGGCGGCGGAGGGACTCGGACCAGTGAGCGGCACATTGGTGCTGGCACATGTCGAGGGGGCCGAGGTGCACGGCGGCGCCGCCGCGCAGTTGCTACGCCTCGGCCCGCTGCTGGCCCTGCTCCTGGTGGCAGTCTGGGCGTGGCTGGAATGGCGCACCGCGGCGCCAACCTCGCGTGAGCGGCTGAGCGCAGGGGCGGTGGTCACCCTGGGCGCAGCCGGCGGCATCCACCTGGCCCTGGTCGGCCAGCATGCCCAGGAGAGCCTGGCCAGCGGCGCCTTCTTCGCCGCTGCCGGGGGCGCCGAGCTGCTGCTGGCCGTCGCGCTGTGGCGAACCCCGGGATCGCGCCGGACCGCCCTGGCGGCCGGGGTCGTGGTCGGGGGGCTGCTAGTGCTGTACGGGATGGCGCGGCTGTGGAACATCCCCGCGTTCGGCGGGCGAGAGGCCGTCGACGCCCTCGGGCTGCTCACCAAGCTGCTCGAGCTTGCCGGTGCGCTGCTGGCCGCCGCTGCGGCCGCTGGCTGGTCGCTGCCACCGATCCGGCCGCGCCTCATCGTGGGCGCGACCGCCCTGGCCGTGGCGCTGACCGCCCAGGGGCTGTTCGGCCTGGGGGCCGAGCCATGGAACCTCGCCGCGGTGACGGTCGTCACGGTCGGGATCGGCGTGGCCGCCGGGGCCCGGGACCGGGAGGAGTTCGGCGCGGCCACCGCCGACGGCGCCGTGCTCGCGCTGCTGCTGCGCGCCGGCGGCCTGGGGCC
>DATHIG010000437.1:0-6185 GCA_035490035.1 Actinomycetes bacterium | reverse complement strand
ACTACGCGCCCTGATCGAGGCGGTGGCGCTCACCAGCACCGTCCTGGTGGTCGCCCACCGGCTGTCCACCGTCACCCGCGCCGACCGGATCCTGGTCATGGACGCCGGACGGGTGCGCGCCGTCGGCACCCACGACGAACTGCTCGCTGCCGACGACCTCTACCGGCAGCTCGCCGCCACCCAGCTCCTGGCCGATGAGGGCTGAGCCGCGCCAACCTCTCCAACGTTCCGCGACGTGCAAAACGGTCGTGCTTGCCCTGATAGTTGCATGCAACCGAGACGTGCAGTTCGCGTGGTCACGAGCGAATTTGCCTATTCGGGAACTCGTATGGTCAACTCCTGCGTCGGCGTCCTCACCTAGACCTCGTGGTGGCCGCCGGTTTCGAATCGGGACGACGGCAATGCCGCCGGCCCCTTGAACCGGTCACGCGCTTTCCCCAGGCGCAAGAGGTCGAGTGCCGATCCCCAGCCCGAGCATCGGGTGGTGGCCGTCAAGGGTCCAGCGCAGTGCGGAAAGGCTGAAGCGCGTGAAGCACAAGCTGGGGACAACCTCGCTGGTGGTCGCAGCCCTGATCGTGGCGACCCTCTCCGGCGTGACGACGAGCGCCGGCCCGGCGCTGGCGGCGAATGGGCCCGGTACCAGCTGGCCTATCGACGGGTACGGCCCTAACGAACAGACCGACAACGTCATCCTGAAGTGGGACGAGCGGTTGCTCGAGTCAATCCGGGCCAACCCCAGGACGACGGGCCCGACCGTGGCCGCCCGGGCCATCGGCATTGTCCATACCGCCACCTACGACGCCTGGGCGGCTTACGACCCGGTCGCGGTCGACTCTCAACTCCGCCTGAAGAATGATCTCTCCCTCCGCCGGCCGGCGGCTGAGGGGACCGGCGCGGCGGGCCTGGCGAACAAGAGCAAGGCGATCAGCTTCGCCGCCTACACCGTCCTGGTCGACCTGTTCCCGTCCCGCCAGTCCGTCTTCGCCGACTACATGAAATCGCTCTACGGGGACAACTTCGCCTCGGACACCACGGCCCCGGCCACGGTGGGGGTCACCGCTGCGCAGGCCGTGCTGGACTTCCGGCGCAACGACGGCTCCAACCAGCGACTGGGCACCGACTGGGTCACCGGCGCGCCCGCGATGAGATACCCGGACAACTCAGACGCCACCAAATACACCGCGGTCAACACCTGGGACCACGTCGCCGACCCCTGGCGCTGGCAGCCGCTGTGTGTCCTCAATCCGACTCCTCCGCCCGGGGCGACCCTGTGTCCCGGCGGTGGTGCAGCGCAGATTCCGGCCACCCCACAGTGGAAGAACGTGACCCCGTTCAGTCAGCTCGATCCGCAGACCCATTATCCAGACCTGTTCCAGCTCCCTGGTCCACCGAAGCTGGCGGACGGCAGCTACGACCCGGCGGACGTCGACCTGGCGCTGAAGGACACCACCAACCTCAGCGAAACCCAGAGGGCCAAGGCCGACTACTGGGCTGACGGGCCGAAGTCGGAGTTCCCGCCCGGCCACGAGGCGGTGTTCGCCCAGGCCCTGTCGCGGATGCGAAAGAACACCCTCGACCAGGACGCCAAGCTGTTCTTCATGCTCGGGAACGCACAGCTCGACGCCAGCATCTCCTCCTGGGCAGCCAAGTACCAGTACGACTTCGTACGGCCGATCACCGCAATCCGCTCCCGCTACGACAACAAGACCGTCACCTCCTGGCTCGGCCCGGGCAAGGGCTACGGCAAGGTTCTCGGGAAGAACTGGGTGCCGTACCAAGAGCCGACCGTAGTCACCCCGCCGTTCCCCGAGTACGTATCCGGGCACAGCACCTTCAGCGCTGCCGGTCGCACCGTCCTGGTGATGTTCTACGGGAACAACGACGCGTTCAACGCCAAGGTGACCATCAAGGCCGGCAGCTCGAAGATCGAGCCCGGCAAGGTCCCGGCCAAGGATCTGGTCATCTCCTGGAACACGCTGAGCGCCGCGGCCGACGATGCGGGCTGGTCGCGCCGCTGGGGCGGTATCCACTTCGAGAGCGGTGACCAGCAGGGCCGGGCGCTCGGCAGGCTCGTTGGCTACAACGTCTTCAACAAGGCGCAGACCTACTTTGACGGGACCGCCCCGGGCCCCGCGTGACCGCTCCATACCACCGAGGCCAGAACCGCCCCGGGCCCCACCGAGGGCCCGGGGCGGTCTGGCATGTGGCCGGCATCGGGACGCGGAACCGCTTGGCGGTGGCGCAGCCTTTCCTCAGCCGCCGGGACGACAGCACGGGGAGCGATGCCGCGTAACCCCCTCCGGTTCACCATCTGACCGGCGACCAAGTAGCCTGAGAGCCGTGAAGTCGTTCCGATCGAGCCGGCGTCCGTTGGCGGTGCGTTCGACCCTGACCGCGGTCGGGGTCGCCCTTGGGGCCTCCGCGCTCGGCAGCGCGCTGTTCACCATGGCCTTGAACGACACCGTCAGCTCGGGCCTTGTCACCTTCGCCATCTTCGGCGGCCTGGCTGCCCTCAGCGCCGGGGTGGTGGCCTGGGAGCTGGCCTCGATGCGGATCTGCCCGCGCTGCGGCTTGGAGAACGCCGCCACCGCGGCCTGCGCCGGGTGCGGCTACGACGTGGGCGGGCGGCCCCGGTTCGCCTGCAGTGAGGGGCACCGGGTGGCGTTCGAGCCGGGTATGTGCGACTGCGGCCGGCGGCTGCTGGCGCTGCGCCCGGTACCGGTGGCCAGGCACGCGCTGCGGGCGGCCTGGCTCGCCCTTGGCTTCTTCCTGCTGGTCCTGGTCGTGGCGGCGCTGGCCTCGGGCGTCAGCTGAGGCCAGGACCGCCGATCGTCACGGGGTGGCCTTCTTGCCGGCGCCGCGGCGTGGCAGCTCGCCGGAGACGATCCGCTTGGCGGTGGTGCTGTCGCCCGACTTCTCGCCGGTCACCAGCGCGCTGTCGCCGACCTTGAGCTGCGCGCTCGGGGCGGGCTCGTTCCTGAACCCGTAGCGGGTGTCGCCGTCGAGCTTGAACGACGTCTGCACCCCATCGGAGCTCTTGACCGTGATGGCGTCCCCGGAAAGGGCTGTGACCTCGCCGCGGGCCATGACGACCGTCTTGACGCCCTCCTTGGTCTGCAGGGTCACCTCGCCGTGGAGGACGCCACGGCCGAGGGCGTGCCGCCAGCCGCTGCGTTGGCCGAGCGCCCCGGCCCGCGCCTTGTCCGCCTTGGCGCCCGCCTCCTGGGTCGTGGTGGTGGCGTCCTGCGCGGCCAGGGCCGCCCCTCCGGCCGAGAGCAGCAGCACCCCGGCCACCGCCCAGCCCAGCCAGCCCATCCGCCTGCCAGGTCTCCGCATCTGGTCACCTCGCCGAGTCGCTTCCAGGTCTTCGGCTACATCCTGTCGCGGTATCGTTGGCGGCAGCGACCGGTCCAGGTTCGAGCTTGGTAAAGGTTCGGGCGCCAACCCGGGGCTTCTGCCGGGCGAGCTAGGCGCAGAAGTCCTCGGGGCCGATGCGGAGCATCTCGACCGGCTCACCGCCGACCAGGTGCTGCTCCACGAGGGTGGGGACGTCGGCCTCGGTGACCGCGCCGTACCAGACGTTGTCCGGCGCCACCAGCAGGGCCGGACCGGCCAGGCAGCCCTCCATGCAGCCGGTGGCGACCACCTTGACGTTGGTCAGCAGCCGCCGCCCCTGCTCCTCTCGCAGCGCGTTGAACACGTCGGCGGCCCCCCGATCCAGGCATGACCCCTTCGGGTGGCCGTCCGGCCGCTGGTTGAGGCAGACGAACACGTATCGCTCTGGCTGGCCCATGGCACCAGCCTACCGCCGGACCGGATCAGGCGTCGGGCGTGCGGACGACCAGGACCGGGACCGGCGAGCGGTGCAGGAGCTTGCAGGGGGTCGAGCCGCAGCGCATCGTCCTGGTGAAGCCCGGCAGTCGTGGTGGCCGCATGCGAGGACCTCCGCCCATCCCCAGAGCGGAGGTCCTCATTGGTGGAGCAGGGCATCCATCACCCGGCTGAGGGGTGATGTCGCGCCGGTTGCATCATCCCCATGACTCCGCGGCGCCGTGAGGCCTCCCTCCCTGTGGCCAAGTTCACCCCGCTCACCCGATGAAGAACGAACTGGAGCCCGCTGCAGTTACAGGACACGCCGCAAACCGGCACACGGACCCAGGCCGCAGGGAGGCGAGCAGACTGCGCATGCCGGCGACGAGGGCGCTGTCGGGTCTCATCCCGTTACAGCCTCGGGGCCAGCCCAGGCCCCTGGGGTGCCGGGCGCCCGTAACGCTCGCACGCTCTGGAGCGCTGTTTAGTTGAGACATACGTTTCGACTGCTTCGTCGCTCCCACCCGGTGCTGCGCTGACCCCCCTTCGCAGGCGGTGCCGGTCATCGCTGGCGGTCCTGTGTCGCCAGGGAGGTGATGCCTGCTCCCAGCACCCGTTATCTGTGTGGGTGTACAACCTCGGAGGCTGCATGGCCGCGTTCTTCTTCCTGTTGTTGGCGATCATCGGTGGCGTCGTGGTGGGTGACCTGGTGTGGGAGAACACCAGTGCCGGCCAGGTCACGGTGTTCGACCGGACAGTCGCCGGCTACCCGCAGGGTTGGCTGCTGGCAGCGGCAGCGGCGCTCGGCTTTCTCGTCGGGTTGCTGCTGGTCGCCTCGCTGGGCTCGACCAAGCGGCGACGCGCACGCCGCAGGCAGCTCCGCTCCCTGGGGCGTGGCCTCGACGAGGACGGGGCCGTGCTGGAGTGGGAGCACGCCAGTTGGCTGGATGAGTCCTTCGGGCGTTCTGAGAGCGCCGCCCATGTCGCCGCGCCCGTCGATCACGGGTCCGAGCCGCTGTATGAGCAGACCAGGCGGGCTTCCCGCCAGCGTGAGGGCCACCGCGGATTCTCGCCCGACCAGGATGTGGACGGCAGCGGCCGCTATCGGCCGCCACGGTGAGGTGGAGTGACGTGTGACCAGCAGAACGCTGGCTGACGCCGCGCTGGTGTAACGCCGGTTCGACCGGTTGCGCTTCCTGACCGTGGAAGAGGAACAGGTGTGGGACCGCATCTTCCAACCCATCGTCCAATCCTAGCCAGGCCTGCGTTCTGGAGTGGCCATCCGCCAGGCAGGTATGGACCCTGGCCGATGGGCCCGAGGGCCTCGCTCGAGCGCATGGCGAGCACTCGTGGTCGGGCAGGGGATCGTACGGTTGGGTCAGCTATGACAGGATTGGCGACACGGATGCTTCCACCCAACCGTGCGGAGGTGGAGGGGATGCGCTGGCCGCCAGGGCGGGGATTGACCGTCGTGGCCATCGTGATCGTCGGGTTGAGCGTCCTGGTGGTGGCGGGGCGGATGCTTGGGTCAAGTCTGGGCGAGCCGCCGGTCATGTCCGCAGCGCCAACGCCCACCGGCACGATCCGGACTATCAGCCCCCCAATCGACCTGCCGTCTGGGCCGCCGATGACCTGGTCGACCGTGCCGGCCGCGTCGTCGGGCAAGCCGGCCCAGCTGACGGGCGGCGGCGTCCAGCTGCGGCTGCCGGGCGGCTGGCATGGACGGACCACCAGCGAGGGTGGCCTGCTCGTCCTGCAGGCCGCCAATTTCGTGTTGGCGACCCACCACCCCGGCGAGGACCCGATCCAGGCCATGACCCGGGAGCAGGTCGTGGTGACGCTGTCGACGGGGACGGGGTGCTGTCCGGCCACCCCGGTTTCGGCATCCCCTGCCATCGGTGGGTCGGACTTCCTCCACGACGGCCGGGTTCCGGTGGGTCGGGCGCTTGCCGTGAAGGCCGTCCGCACCCACGGCAGCATCCTCTCCAGCGAAGCGCTGTTTGGTGCCCGACCGCCGGCCCCGTCGCTGCTGCGGCAGACCAACCACCTGCTGGCCTCGTTGACCGTGACCTGAGCAGGTGGCCAGAAGTTCTGTCCGTAATGGCCCGTAGCAGGGCTCATGCGCCAGCATTTCCACCACGCCGTGGGACGTCACCGCGCTAAGGTCGAGCGGTCGCCATGTGGGAAAGGAC
The DNA here is from genome assembly GCA_035490035.1 of Actinomycetes bacterium. Taxonomy (GTDB): domain Bacteria; phylum Actinomycetota; class CALGFH01; order CALGFH01; family CALGFH01; genus CALGFH01. The sequence goes on along the minus strand of DATHIG010000437.1, from coordinate 183 downwards.
GCGCCATGTCCAGCAAAGCCGAGCGAGGACCGCGACTTCCGCCGCGCTGGTTCTTCCGTCTCGCGTGGTCGGTGCACCGAGGTCTGTATCGCGTCACCGGTAGCCGGGTTGGACTCTGGCGTCCGAGGGGCAAGCGCTGGGGGACCCTGCGCCTCACGATCACGGGCCGTCGCACGGGCCGGA
>DATHIG010000436.1:0-2870 GCA_035490035.1 Actinomycetes bacterium | reverse complement strand
CCGGCCCGGACCAGGCTCACCATCTGGCTGATGACGAACTCTGCCGTGTCGTCGGGGTCGCCGAAGGCCCGCACCACCGCCCGCATGCGGGGCACGTAACCGTGGTGGTCGGCGCCCCACAGGAAGATGAGCTTGTCGAAGCCGCGGCGGCGCTTGTCCCGGTAGTAGGCGGCGTCGGCCCCGAAATAGGTCGGCGCCCCGTTGGAGCGGATCAGCGGCCGGTCCTTGTCGTCGCCGAACAGGGTGGTGCGCAGCCACACCGCCCCGTCCCGGTCTTCGACCGCCCCGCGCTGGCGCAGCTCGGCGACGGTCTCGTCGATCGCCCCGGACTCGTGCAGGGCGCGCTCGGAGAACCAGACGTCGAACTCGACCCCGAGCCGGCCAAGGGTCTGCTTGATCCCCTCCAGCATGCGACGGAAGGACCAGTCGGTGATGCGGGCCCGGCGCTGCTCAGGGGCGAGCTCGGCAAGCGTCTCCCCCTGCTCGGCCCGCAGCGTGCCGGCCAGGTCGGCGACGTAGCCGCCCTTGTAGCCGTCGGGCGGCGGGTCGGCCGGCCGGCCCAGCAGGCCGAGGTAGGCCGCCTCGACGCTCGCCCCGAGCAGGTCGATCTGGTTGCCGGCGTCGTTGAAGTAGTACTCGCGCTCGACCTTGTGGCCGGTGGCGGCGAGCAGGTTGGCCAGGGCGTCGCCGGCTGGCGCCAGACGGGCGTTGCCGACGTGCAGCGGGCCGGTCGGGTTGGCCGAGATGAACTCGACGTTGACCAGCTCCCCGCCGCCCAGGTCGATGGCCCCGAACGACTTGCCTTCGGCCAGCACCCGGCGGACCAGGCCGGCGAACCAGCGCTGGTCGAGGCGGACATTGACGAACCCGGGGCCGGCCACCTCGACGCCCGCGACCCAGTCGGGCAGCTCCAGGTGGGCGACCATCGCCTCGGCGACCGCCCGTGGCGGCGCCTTGGCCGCCTTGGCCAGGACAAGGGCGACGTTGGTGGCCCAGTCGCCGTGCTCGGGCAGCCGGGGCCGCTCCAGCGTCGGCTCGGGGATCGCGTCCGGGTCCAGGGCCACCGCCCCGGCCTGCGCCGCCCGGACGAGGGCGGCCCGGAACAGCCCGGCGAGGTCGCGCTGGACAGGGAGCACGGCGGCGGTCATGGCACTCCAGGCGTGGGGGCCCCGCGGTCCTGCTGGGCGATGATCCCCGCCACCAGGTGCAGGAGCTGGATCGGGTCGAACGGCTTGGTCACGTAGGCGGCGACCCCGAGGTTGTTGCCCTTCTGGACGTCGGATTCCTGAGCCCTTGCCGACAGCAGCACGATCGGTACCGGCCCGCCGGTGATCCCGGCCAGCCGACGGGCGACCTCCCAGCCGTCGAGCTTGGGCATCATGATATCGAGCAGCACCAGGTCCGGCCGGAAGGCGTCGAACAGCGAGAGTGCCTCTTCGCCGTCCGCGGCCACCTCGACCGCGTACCCCTCCAGCTCGAGGTTGACCTTCAGGAGCTGCTGGATGACCTGATCGTCGTCGACGACCAAGATGCGAGCGTTGGACATGCGGGAAAGACCTGACAGGAAGAGTCTGAGATGTCGTGCGACGCGAGTCCGCGGAGCATAGCACAGGCCCTTTGACCTGCAGGTTCTTAGTTGTCCCCATTCTGCGCGGAGGTACTGCCTCGCGCGAGGGGACTCTGTTAGGTTGGAACGCATGTTCGTGTCATCGAGACCACCGGGTCGAAGCTGCACGGGCGACCTCTTCCCCTCCACTGACAGGGGATCCGCCGATGCCGGTGTGCTACCCTCCGACTGCCGCCGACTCCAGAGATCGGCGCACCATCTGCCTCCGTAGCTCAGCGGATAGAGCACCGGCCTCCGGAGCCGGGTGCGTGGGTTCGAGTCCCGCCGGGGGCACCCTTCAGCAGGCTGGTAGCCTCTCGTCCGTGACCACGGGTGGGCCCGAACGGGACGAGGACGAGCGGCCGCTGCGGCGCGCGCCGCAGCTGGCCGTGCTGCTCGAGGGGGGCGACCGCAAGGGGCTGCTGCACGACATGACCGCGGCGATCCTGCGCCACGGCGGCGACATCGTGCTCGTCGAGATCATCGAACGGGGCGCCCGCAGTGTCGTCTACTGGGAGCTGGACGGCATCGACGACCCGGAGGGGCTGAAGCGGTCGTTCCTCGAGATCGACGTGGTCGAGTCGCTGCAACGTCTACCGACCATGTACCAGGTCTGGGGCAAGCGGATCATCGTGGTCGGCGCCGGCGCCCAGGTCGGCCAGGTCGCCATCGGGGCCATCGGCGAGGCCGACCGGCACAACATCCGGGGCGAGAAGATCAGCGTCGACACCATCCCGATCGTGGGCGAGATGAACCTGGCCAACGCCGTGCGGGCGGTGGCCCGGCTGCCGAGGGCGGTGGCGGTGGTCCTGGCCGGGTCGCTGATGGGCGGAGAGGTGACCGAGGCCGTCGACGAGATCCGGGCCCGCGGCATCCTGGTCGTCTCCCTGAACATGGCCGGCTCGGTCCCCGACCACGCCGACCTGGTGGTCACCGACCCGATCCAGGCCGGGGTGATGGCGGTGATGGCGGTGGCCAGCACCGCCTCCTTCGACATCGCCCGCGTCAAGGGCCACCGCTTCTAGCCCCCCATGACCGGCCTACTCCTCAAGGGCGGAACCGTCTTCGACGGCCTCGGCACCCCCGGCCGGGTCGCGGACGTGGCCGTCGCCGAGGGCCGCGTGGCCGCGGTCGGCGGCGACCCCCCACCCGGCCTGCGGACGATCGACTGCACCGGCCTCTACGTCACCCCCGGCTTCGTGGACAGCCACGCCCACTCCGACCTGGTCCACCTGCTCGAAGCCCCCCAGCCGTTCAAGCTCCT
>DATHIG010000435.1:0-5919 GCA_035490035.1 Actinomycetes bacterium | reverse complement strand
GGCGCCGACGCCCCCTGGTGGCGGACGTTCCCGCGGGCCTCCCTGGAGTCGGCCCTGCTGCTGGCCATGACCCTGGCGTGCACGGCGCCGCTGTTCGTGCTGGGGCTGCTGCCGGTGCTGCTGGCCGGGCTGGTGGTGCTGCTGCTGCTCGGCCTGCTGGTCGTCTACGTCGACGAGCTGGCCGACGCCCTGACGCCGTTCGCCGACCGCTGGGACGAGAGCAGCCGGACCCTGATCCGGATCGGGACCGGGCTGGCCCTGCTGCTCGCGTCGCTGGTCCTGCTGGTCGTCTCGTTCACGGTCATCGCCCAGATCATCGGCCAGCCCTTCTACGAGCGGATCTCCGACCGGATCGAGCACCAGCTGGGCGACCCGCCGGCCGGCGCCGACGCCCCCTGGTGGCGGACGTTCCCGCGGGCCTCCCTGGAGTCGGCCCTGCTGCTGGCCATGACCCTGGCGTGCACGGCGCCGCTGTTCGTGCTGGGGCTGCTGCCGGTGATCGGCCAGACCGTCGTCCCGGTCCTGCAGGCCCTGGTGGCCGGGTTCTTCCTGGCGGTGGAGCTGCTGGCCATCCCGCTGGAGCGGCGCGGCGTGCACCTGGCCGGGCGGCTGCGGTTCGTGTGGCGGCACCGCGCCCAGACGCTCGGCTTCGGGATCACCGCGTTCCTGCTGTTCCTGGTCCCGCTGATGAACGTGCTGGCCATGCCCGGCGCGGTGGTCGGGGCAACGCTGCTGGTGCGCCGGCTCAGCGGCGACCAGGGACCGCAGCCCGGACCACGGTGAGCCGCGAGGCCCGGAAGATGCGGCGCCGGCCGCTGGTCAGATTGGTCAGGTCGTAGGCCGGGTCGTCCGGCCCGGAGTTGGCGACCTCGCCGAGCACCCGCCAGGTGCCCCGCTCCCCCTGGCCCGCCTTGCGGACCTTGACCTCGCTCCCCTTCTGGATGTCCTGCATGCCAGGGATCGGCACCTCCACGCCAGCCTCCTTCGCGGCGGTCATCGAACTCATGTTCGAGTCTACCCCTACAGCGCCCACCGCGTCAGCCGCCGAAGTCGAGCCCGCCGCCACCGCCGCCGCCATGGCTGTGCGGGGCGACGCCCTGGCCCTCGCTGGCCTGGACGATGACGAAGCCGGCGCCGGTGAAGCCGAGCTGGACGGCCTCGCCGCTGCCCCGACCGACGACGGCGCCGATCTTCATCGTCCGGTGGATGCTGGTCTGGAGGTCGGCGCTCCAGGCGATGGCGGCCTGGGCGTCGACGTAGGTGGGGGCGTCGGTCTGGAGCACCACCGGGCTGCCGTGGGCGGTGATCGCCGCCCAGCCGGTGCCGTGCAGGATGGTGTTGAACAGCCCGCCGGCGAACATCGAGGCGCCCTCGATCCGGCGGATGTCCCACGACAGGGTCGGTTCGAAGGCCAGGATGCTCTGGCCGTTGACGCTGAGCGCGTCCCCTTCCAGCCGGACCAGGTGGATCTCGGCGGCGTAGTTGGCGAAGAAGACGTCGCCCTTGCCGCGGCAGCGCATCAGCGGCACGCCCTCGCCGGTCAGCGCCTTCTTGAGCATCCGGCTGATGCCGCCTGCGCCCTGGTACTCGAAGTCGACCTGGCCCTGGAAGGCGACCATCGACCCCTGCCGGGCCATCACCTCGCCGTCCAGCGCGACCCGCAGCATGCGCGAGTTCTGCAGGGCGAAGGCGTCGGTGGAGTCGGCCTCGAGGTTCTTGCCGAACAGGTCGCTTCGCACCTGGTCTCCTTGCTCCAGCCGGCGGGACCCGGCACTCGTACCCGAACCGGCCGGCAATGTCCAGCACCCTGGAGACCGCCAGGACCGTTGCGCGGCCGTCCACGGGACCCTAGATTCTGCCCATGACCGCCGCTCCAGCCCCCGAGCCCACCTTCGACCTGGACCTCTACCTGAGTCTTCCCCGGGTCGCCGGCCTGGCCATCGCCCCCGACGGCCGCCGCCTTGTCACCTCGGTGGCCACGCCCGGTCCCGACGGCAAGAAGTTCACCAGCGCCCTGTGGGCGCTGGACCCGGGCGGCGAGGCGGCCCCGCGGCGGCTCACCCGCTCGGCCCCCGGCGAGGCCAACGCGGCCTTCCTGCCCGACGGGTCGCTGCTGTTCACCTCCACCCGTGACGACCCTGAGGCGGCAGCAGGCGACGGGCCGGACGGCGAGGTGGCCCGGTTGTGGCTGCTGCCGGCGGGCGGCGGGGAAGCCCGCCCGGTCGCCGCCACGCCGGCCGGGATCGACCTGCTGCGGGTCGCCCGCGACGCCGGCACGGTGGTGTACCGCACCGGCGTCCACCCCGGCGCCGCTGACCTGGAGGCCGACGAGCGGCGCCACAAGGAGCGGGAGGACGCCGGGGTCAGCGCCCAGCTGTTCGACCGCTACCCGATCCGCTACTGGGACCACTACCTGGGCCCGCGGGAGCCACGGCTGTTCGCGGCCGCCCCGCCGCAGGCCGACGACGGGCGGCTGGCGCCGGGCCGGCCGCTCACCCCGGAGCCCGGCCGGGCCCTGGACGAGGTCGACCTGGCGGTCACCCCCGACGGCGGCACCGTGCTCGCCGGCTGGGACACCGGCGAGGTCGGCAACCCGCGGACGCGGCTGGTCGCCATCGACGTGGCCAGCGGCGAGCGCCGGGTGCTGCTGGACGACCCGGCGGCGGCGGTGGGCCGGATCGCCTGCTCCCCCGACGGGCGGCTGGCGGTGTGCGAGCGCATCTGGAACGGCGACCCCGGCAACGCCCTCGACGTCACCCTGTGGCTGGTCGAGGTGGAGAGCGGCCAGGGCCGGGACCTGCTGGAGGGCTTCGACCTGTGGCCACAGGAGCCGGTCTGGGCGCCCGACGGGCGGGCGGTGTTCTTCGTCGCCGACCAGGCCGGCCGCACCCCGGTGTTCCGGGTCGAGGTCGGCGACGCAACCGATGGGCAGGTGACCAGGCTCAGCGCCGACGGCGCCTTCTCCGACCTGTGCCCGTCCCCCGAGGGGCGACGGCTGTACGGGCTGCGGTCCACCATGGCCGCGCCGGCGCAGGCCGTTGCCCTGGATGCCAGCGGTGCCGACCAGGAGCCGGCGCCGCTGCCGACCCCGGGGCTGCCGCTGCGGGTGCCCGGCTCGCTGACCGAGGTCAAGGCCGCCGCCGGCGACGGCACCCGGCTGCGGGGGTGGCTGGTGCTGCCGGCGGGGGCGTCGGATGACCGGCCGGCGCCGCTGGTGGCGTTCATCCACGGCGGGCCGCTGTCGTCCTGGACGGCCTGGAGCTGGCGCTGGAACCCGTGGCTGCTGGCCGCCCGCGGCTACGCCGTGCTGCTGCCCGACCCGGCCCTGTCCACCGGCTACGGGCAGGCGTTCGTCGAGCGCGGCCGGGGTCGCTGGGGCGCCGAGCCCTTCACCGACCTGCTGGCCCTGGTCGACGCCGCCGTCGCCCGGCCCGACGTCGACGAGCTCCGGACCGCGGCCATGGGCGGCTCCTTCGGCGGCTACCTGGCGAACTGGATTGCCGGGCGGACCGACCGCTTCCGCTGCATCGTCACCCACGCCAGCATCTGGTCGCTGGAGCAGTTCCACGGCACCACCGACCACGCCGCCTGGTGGGAGCGGGAGTTCGGCTCGCCGGAGGCGATGCCGGAGCGCTACCGGGACCACTCCCCCGACCGCAACCTCGGCGCCATCCGCACGCCCATGCTGGTGATCCACGGGGAGCGCGACCACCGGGTGCCGATCAGCGAGGCGCTGCGGCTGTGGACCGACCTGACCCGCACCGGGGTCGAGGCCAAGTTCCTGTACTTCCCCGACGAGAACCACTGGATCCTCACCCCGCCCCACGTCCGCGTCTGGTACGAGACGGTGCTGGCCTTCCTCGACCAGCACGTGCTCGGCAAGGACTGGGTCCGGCCGCCGCTGCTGTAGCCGATCGTCGAGGAGGCCGCGTGCTCGACCCGTCCAAGCCAGCCCACGCCCGCGCCGACCAGCGCCTGCGGTCCGAGCAGATCGCCTGGCTGACCACCGTCCGGGCCGACGGGCAGGCGCAGAGCTCGCCGGTGTGGTTCCTGTGGGACGGCGAGACGTTCCTGCTCTACAGCCAGCCCCACGTCCAGAAGGTGCGCAACCTGGCCGCCAACCCCAAGGTGTCGTTGCACCTTGGCGACGACGGCGCCGGGGGCGACATCGTCACCGTCGAGGGCACCGCGGCGCTCGAGCCGGATGCCCCCCGGGCCGACCACGTCGACGGCTACCTGGCCAAGTACCAGGCGGAGATCCAGGCGCTGGGGTCGGAGCCAGGGCCGTTCGCCCGCACCTACTCGGCCGCGATCCGGGTCCGGCCGACCCGCGTGCGGGCCTGGTAGCAGCTCCCCCACATGGATCGGGCACCAGGTCCTTGACCCGCATGCCGCCGGGGACGACCCGGCCCGGCTACGAGGTCGGCTTGTCGGGCGGGCCCTCGTCGGCCGGGTCGGAGCCGGCCGAGTCGGGCTCGGATGGCGGATGCCAGCGGGCGACCAGAGTGCGGGCGGCGCGGGCCTCGTCGAGCCGGCCCACCGGGGCGGTCACCGGAGCCTGGCGCAGCGGCCCGGCGTCGGCCTCGGCCTGGGCGGCGATCTCCAGCATGGCCTCGGCGAAGCTGTCCAGCGTCTCGACGCTCTCGGTCTCGGTCGGCTCGACCATCAGCGCCTCCTCGACGATCAGCGGGAAGTAGACCGTCGGCGGGTGGAAGCCGCGGTCGATCAGCCCCTTGGCGACGTCGAGGGCGCGCGCCCCCTGGCCCTTCTGCTTGCGGGCCGAGAGCACGAACTCGTGCATCACCGGCCGCGACGGGTAGCCGAGCTGGTAGGCCGGCGACAGCCGTTCCAGCAGATAGTTGGCGTTCAGCACGGCCCGCTCGGCCACCCCGCGCAGGCCGTCGCCGCCGTTGGCCAGCAGGTAGGCGAAGGCGCGGACCAGGATGCCGAAGTTGCCGTTCCAGCCGTGCACCCGCCCGATCGACCTGGGCCGGTCGGTGTCCCAGCGGTAGGCGTCGCCGTCGCGCACCACCACCGGGGCGGGCAGGAAGTCGACCAGGTGCTCGGCGACCACCAGGGGCCCGGCGCCCGGGCCGCCGCCGCCGTGCGGGGTGGCGAAGGTCTTGTGGAGGTTGAGGTGGACGACGTCGAAGCCCATGTCGCCCGGGCGGGCCTTGGCGAGGATGGCGTTGAAGTTGGCCCCGTCGTAGTAGAGCTGGCCGCCGACCCGGTGGACCAGCTTGGCCACCTGGGCGATGTTGCGCTCGAACAGGCCGAGGGTGTTGGGGTTGGTGATCATGAAGGCGGCGACGTCGGTGTCGAGGACCTGCTCGAGCGCGTCGAGGTCGACAAGGCCCTCGGGGCTGCTGGCCACGGTGGTGACCTCGAACCCGGCCAGCCGGACCGATGCCGGGTTGGTGCCGTGGGCGGCGTCGGGGATGACCACCCGGCGGCGCGGGTCGTTGCGGGCCTCGTGGTGGGCCCGGATGATCAGCAGGCCGGTCAGCTCGCCGTGGGCGCCGGCGGCCGGCTGGAAGGTGGCCGCGGCCAGACCGGTCAGCTCGCACAGGGCCTGCTCGAGGCGGGACAGCAGCTCCAGCGCGCCCTGCACCTGCTCGGCCGGCTGGGCCGGGTGGAGGCGGGCGAAGCCGGGAAGGGCCGCTGCCGCCTCGGCGACCTTCGGGTTGTACTTCATGGTGCAGGACCCGAGCGGATAGAAGCCGAGGTCGACCGCGTAGTTGCGGTGGGCCAGCCGGGTGTAGTGCCGGACCAGGTCGCGCTCGGACACCTCCGGCAGCCGCACCGGCTCGGTCCGCCGGAAGCCTGCCGGCAGCGCCTGGTCCAGGTCGACCGCGGGCAGCGCTCCGGCATCGGGAAAGCTCGACGCCCGCCGTCCCGGCGACGACCGCTCGAACACCA
>DATHIG010000434.1:0-4288 GCA_035490035.1 Actinomycetes bacterium | reverse complement strand
GGCCCGCCGAAGGCCATGGCGGCGTTGATCTTGTTGGTGCCGTGGCCTGGGATGGGGACGTAGCTGTCGCGGGGGAAGCTGAGCACCACACCGCGCCGCTTGACGGTGTCGAGCACGACCAGCTGGAGGGCGTCGGCCCGGCCACCCTCCATGCTCCCGCCCCGCCCGAACTTGGGTGCGCCCGCGTCCGACCCGATGGTCAGCAGCACGACCCGGCGCTTGAGCGTGGGTGTGGCCGAGCCGGCGTGGGCCCGTTGCACGGTGACCGTCGGCGAGGACTGGGCGTTGGCCGCCGGCCTCCGCGACCCGGAGACCACCAGGCCGGCCACCAGGGCCGCCATCAGCCCGAGCGTGGCCACCGCGGACATCCCCCGCCGCCTCATCTGGGCGGTCCCGTGCGGCTGTCGAAGGCGGCGATCCGCCACCCCTCGCCGGTCGACAACAGCTGCAGCACCGAGCGGAGGTGGACCTGGCCGCTGCCCTTGGCGGAGTCGGCGGTGCCGTCGAACGCCAGCCGGACGGTGGCGGCCGCCGGCCGTCGGGCGCCGTACAGGATCACCGCCCGGGCGCTGGCCCGACCCGGCCGGACCGCGCTGACGTTGGCCGCGGCCCCGCCGAGCGACAGCGAGTCGAGCTGCTTGCGGGCGGAGGTCCTGACCGGCTTGTCGAACAGCCCGAGCAGGCCGTCCCAGCCGGCCTTGCCGCCGGCGGCGTCGACGAAGGCCACGGTCAGGTAGCGGTCAAGGAACCGCTCCAGCCCCGGCGCGGCCTGCTTGGCCGCCCGCTTGGCGTCCGGCCCGCCCTTCGGCACCTTGGCGCTGGCGACCAGTTTGACCCGCAATGGCGTGGCCGGCGCGACCGTGCTCGAGGTCGACCTGGCCGCCTGGTCGGTCGGCTCCGACTTGCCGCCCGAGGTGCAGCCGACGGCCAGCATGGCCGCCGCGGCCACGGCCACGACCGCCATCCTGCCGGGTGGGGGATTGTTCAGCGCAGCCACTGTCACCATTTCCGGGGAGGCGGTTTGTACGGCGCGGCGTAGGCTACCAAACCCCTCTGACGTTGCTCGCAGACGCCTGGCGGCCTATCGTTGCACGTCCTCAGCCCGCGAGACTGGAGAGAGGATGGATCTCGACCTCAACGTACGCAAGCACGGCGACCACTCGGTGCTCGAGGTGGCCGGCGAGATCGACGTCTACACCGCCCCGAAGCTGCGCGAGCAGCTCATCGAGCTGGTAAGCGACGGGTCCTACCACATCGTCGTCGACCTGGAGAAGGTCGACTTCCTGGACTCGACCGGGCTCGGCGTACTGGTCGGAGGGCTCAAGCGGGTCCGCAACCACGACGGCTCGCTGCAGCTCGTCTGCACCCAGGAGAAGATTCTCAAGATCTTCCGGATCACGGGGCTGACCAAGGTCTTCCCGATCCACAGCTCGGTCGACGACGCCATCTCGGCTCCGGCCGAGTAGCAACCGGCCGTGGATGCCGACGCTGGCGGTCCGCCGGCCACCGTCCGCCTGGCCTTCCCGCCGGAGCCGCGGCTGCTGGGCACGGTCCGGCTGGTCGTCGGCGTCGTGGCCCGCATGGCCGGGGTGGACGAGGAGGGCATCGAGGACCTCAAGGTGGCCGTCTCCGAGACCTGCGCGGTGGCCGTCGGTGACCTCAACCGGGCCGGCCGGCCCGACCCGATCGAGATCGACCTGGTCGAGCTGGCGGACCGCTTCGGGATCGAGGTCCGCGACCGGACCCCGGCGGCCGCGCAGGGCGGTCAAGACGGCGACGGCGAGGTCGACGACCGCCAGTTCGGCCTCGCTCTGGTCGGGGCCCTGGTCGACGACCTCAAAACGGCCACGCTCGAGGACGGGGGGAACCGGACGAGCTTCTGGCTGCGCCGCGGGTCGGAGCCCTTGCCGCCGCCGCTCACCTGAGCTCGGTACGACCCGCCGACGGGTTGCCCGGCTCTTGGACCCGTAGCTATGATCCGCCCAATCCTCGCGGGTTCGCGGGACGGCCGGTTCCCTGGGCAGGCGCCGGGACGACGCCGGGCCGGGACCCGCGCCTGACTTTCCGCTCGAACCGTCCAGGGCCTCTGGCCCGGACTGCGGGCTTGATCCAACGCCCCACCGCTGGGGCGTCGAGGAGGTCTGATGAGCCCAGTACGGCTGCTGGCGCAGGAGGCAAGCGCCGAGGTCGAGTTCGGTTCGGGGGAGGACCTGGCGCTGTTCGCCATCATGGCGGTCTGCGTGCTCGCCCTGGTGGTCGCCTTCGTGCTGGTCAGACAGGTCCTGGCCGCCGACCAGGGAACCGAGAAGATGCGCGAGATCGCCCGCGCCATCCAGGAGGGCAGCCGGGCCTACCTGAATCGCCAGTTCCGCACCCTGGCCATCTTTGTCGTCCTGCTGTTCCTCCTGCTGCTGCTGCTGGAGGCCGACTCGACCTCGGTGCGGATCGGCCGCTCGGTCGCCTTCCTGGTCGGGGCCGTGTTCTCGGCGCTGGCCGGGCGCACCGGCATGCAACTGGCGGTACGGGCCAACGTGCGGGTGGCGGCCGCGGCCGACACTGGCGGGCTGCTCAAGGCCATGCCGATCGCCTTCAGGGCCGGTGGGGTGGCAGGCATGTTCGTGGTCGGGCTTGGCCTGCTCGGTGCCGCCGGGGTGGTCTTCGCCTACCAGGGCGATGCCGCCAGCGTGCTGTTCGGCTTCGGCTTCGGGGCGGCCCTGCTGGCCATGTTCATGCGGGTCGGCGGGGGCATCTTCACCAAGGCGGCCGACGTCGGCGCCGACCTGGTCGGCAAGGTCGAGCGGTCGATCCCCGAGGACGACCCCCGCAACGCGGCCACGATCGCCGACAACGTCGGTGACAACGTCGGCGACTGCGCCGGCATGGCCGCCGACCTGTTCGAGTCCTTCGAGGTCACGCTGGTGGCGGCGATCGTGCTCGGTCTGGCCGCCTTCCCGGACCGCCCGGCCGTCGGCCTGCTGTTCCCCCTGATCGTCCAGGCCATCGGGATCGTCTCCTCGATCGTTGGCATCTACCTGGTCCGACCGCGCTCCGAGACCGAGAGCGGCATGCGGACCATCAACCGGGGGTTCTTCGCCTCGGCGGCCATCTCGCTGGTGCTGGTCGGTGTCGCCTCGCTGGCCTATGTCGAGGACTGGCGGCCGCTGGCCGCCGTGGCCCTCGGGCTCGGCCTCTCCACCGTGATCCAGCTCATGACCTCCTACTACACCGCGACCGAGTACAAGCCGGTGCAGGAGATCGCCGACGCCTCGGAGACCGGGCCGGCCACCACCATCCTGTCCGGCTTCGCCTATGGCCTGGAGGCCTCGGTCTACGCCATCCTGGCCATCGTCGGCGCCATCATCGGCGCCGTGCTCATCGGCAGCGGCGAGGGCCTCGACTTCCAGCTGTACATGATCTCGCTGGCCGGCATGGGCATGCTCACCACCGTCGGTGTGGTGGTCTCGATGGACACCTTCGGGCCGATCAGCGACAACGCCCAGGGCATCGCCGAGATGTCCGGGGACATCGGCCCGCGGGGCGCCCAGGTGCTCACCTCGCTGGACGCGGTCGGCAACACCACCAAGGCGATCACCAAGGGCGTGGCCATCGCCACCGCCGTGCTCGCCGCCACCAGCCTGTTCGGCTCGTTCCGGCGGGCCCTGCTCGACGCCGGGCTCCCCGTCGACCAGGTCGGCATCCCGATCGAGCAGCCCGACGTCCTGGTCGGCCTGCTGATTGGCGGCTCGGTGGCGTTCATGTTCTCGGCCTTGGCGATCCGGGCCGTCGGGCGGGCCGCCGGCCGGGTGGTGTTCGAGGTCCGCAAGCAGTTCCGCGAGCACCCCGGCATCATGGACTACACCGAGCGGCCCAACTACAGCGCGGTCGTGGACATCTGCACCCGGGACTCGTTGCGCGAGCTGCTCACCCCCGGCCTGCTGGCGGTGCTGGCCCCGATCGCCACCGGCTTCCTGTTCAAGTCGGCGGCGCTGGGCGCCTACCTGGCCGGGGCCATCCTCACCGGCCAGCTGCTGGCCGTCATGCTGTCGATCTCGGGCGGCGCCTGGGACAACGCCAAGAAGTACGTCGAGGACGGCCACCACGGCGGCAAGAACTCCGAGCCCCACAAGGCCACCGTGATCGGTGACACCGTCGGCGACCCGTTCAAGGACACCGCCGGTCCCGCGCTCAACCCGCTGATCAAGGTGATGAACCTGGTCGCGGTGCTCATCGCCCCGACTGTCGTGAAGTACGGCGTCGGCGCGGACAAGAACAACGGCATCCGCATCAC
>DATHIG010000433.1:0-5020 GCA_035490035.1 Actinomycetes bacterium | reverse complement strand
CCGACTCGCGGCCGACGCCGCCGAGCAGCAACGCCTCGGCCTCGCGCCAACGGGCATAGGTCGTCGGATAGGGCTCGCCGAGCCGCTCCCAGGCCTTGGCGGCCGCCGCCCACAGGTGGGGGTCGCCGTGCCCGCCGAGCCGGGCGAGCTCGGCCTCGCCGGTCACCGCCTCCGCCTCGACCCGTGGAGACAGGGCGGCGGCCGGGTTGGCTGTCCCGGCTGAGGCCCGGGCGCGCTGCCAGGCGGCCAGCTCCTGGCCCACCGCGCGCGCCTCGAGTTCCTCCTCCTCGGCGCGCCGGGCTCGGGCCAGCTCAGCGCGGTCAGCCGCGGCGCGCAGTCCCAGCGTGTACAGCGAGGCCGCAAGGTACGGTTGGAGACCAAGGAGCTTCAGCCCTTCGGCCACGGCAGTGCTGGCATCGGCTGGACGACCCTCCAGCAGGGCCAGCTCGGCGGTCCTGGCAGACAGCGGCCCCGCCAGCCACGCCTGGGTCACGGTCTGCGCGAAGGCATCATGCGCCACCGCCAGATGCGCGGCGGCGGAGCCGGCCAGTCCCCGGCCGAGGTCGAGCTGGGCATAGATGGTGTGAATGTAGACGTGGGTGGCCGCCAGCTCCGGGGCCAGCCGGCTCACCGCCTGTCGCAGCATCGCCTCCGCCTGGGCCCAGCGACCCAGCGCGAGCAGCGACCGGGCCGCGCTGGCGGCCAGGAACGGGCCGTGCCAGCGGGCCAGTCCCTGGCGGCCCGCCACCTCGGCGCCTTCCAGGGCAACGGTGGTCGCCTCCTCCAGCCGACCGAACACCTCCAGCACCCCGGCCAGGGAGGTCAGCGCGCGGGCGAGGTCGTCGACCTTGGCGACCGTCTCGGCGATCCGGCACGCCGCCCAGAGCTGCTCGATGCCTCCCTCGAGGTCGCCGAGGAAGGCCAGATCTACGCCCAGCGCCCGCCGGGCGTGGCCTTCCTCAACGGGCGCGTCGACCTGACTGGCGATCGCGATCGCCTCCTCGCACAACACGCGCGAGTCGCGATAGCGGGCCTGGATCATGAGCGCTTCGCCGAACGCGGCCAGCACCCCCGCCCGCTCGGCCGACGGTGGCGAGGGGGGGATCAGCGCCACGGCCTGCTCGTACTCGGCCATCGCCCCCTGGCCACCCGTGGCCGCCAGGTAGCCGCCGAGGCGTCCGTGCAGCAGCCCAGCCTGGACCGGGTCGCCGCCCGGGTCGACCTGGGCGAGCGCCGCGCGGGTCAGCGCGATCGCCCGGACCGGGTCGCCGGCGGTGTACGCCGACTCGGCGGCGTGCCGCAGCACCCTGGCGCGGCTGAGGGCGGCATGCTCGGCGGCGTCGGGGACCTGGTCCCACAGCTCCAGTGCGGTCTCGAAGTGCTGCTGGGCGTCGGCGAAGGCGTAGGCGGCCTGCGCCTGCAGGCCCGCCTGGATGGTGGCTGGCAGGGCGCGCACGGGATCGTGCGCCTTGGCCCAGTGGTAGGCGAGCCGTGCCGACGTGGCGGCCGGGTTGGACCCGACGAGGTCGGGGTGCTCGCTGATCGCGTGGGCGAAGGCGGCGTGCAGCCGGGCACGCTCCCCGGGCAGCAGCTCGGCGTACAGCGCTTCCTCGGTCAGCGCATGCCGGAAGGTGTACGTCTCGCTGACCGGATCGGGGACGAGCACGTGGTGGGCCACGGCAGCGCGCAGCGCGCCGAGCAGCTCTGCCTCCGGCAGTTGGGCGACCGCGGCCAGCAGCCCGTGCTCGACGGGGCGGGACGCCGCGGCCGCGACCCGCAGCACCGCTTGGGTATCGTCGGGAAGGACCTGGATGCGGGTCAACACCACGTTCTCCAGGCGGGGCGGCAGGCCGCGTCCGTCGTCTTGCCGCCCGGCGGCCACCAGCTCCTCGGCGAAGAAGGCGTTGCCCTGCGAGCGATCGTAGATCCGCTCAAGCAGCCCGGCGTCGGGCGGTACTCCGAGGATGCCGGCCAGCAGGTCGGCGAGGTCGGCGCGCTCGAATCGGTCGACCTCGAGGCGTTCGGCCCGTCCGCTTCGGTCCAGCCCGGCCAGGAGCGGCTGCAGGGGGTGGCGGCGGTGCAGCTCGTCGGACCGGTAGGTCAGCACCAGCAGCAAGGCCCCTGCCTGCAGGTTGTGCACCAGGAAGACGAGCAGGTCCAGGGTCGAGCGGTCGGCCCAGTGCAGGTCCTCTATGACCAATACCGTGGGCGACCGGCCGGCCAGGCGCTCCAGCAGGGCCAGCACGGCCTCGAACAACCGAGCCTGCGCCCATGGGCCGGCGGTAAGCCCGACCGACCTCGGCTCGGCAGGTACCTGTCCGAGCTCGGGCAGCAGGCGGGCCAGCATCGGCTGTCCGGGTCCGACCAGCTCGTCGAGGCCATCGGGCCCCAGCTCCCGGCCAAGACCGCGCAACGCCTCGGCGACTGGCGCAAACGGCAGTGCGCCCTCGCCGAGCTCGATGCAGCCACCGAGCAGCACCCGCCCGCCGCTCTGGCGGACGCGTGCTGCGAACTCGCTGACCAGCCGGGTCTTGCCGACCCCGGCCTCGCCGCCAACGCAGACCGTCACCGGGCCACCGCTGCGGGCCTGTGCGAAGGCTGCCTCGAGGCGGCCGAGCTCAGCGCTCCGGCCAACGAAGCGGGGGCTTGCGACGCCGCCGGCCATGTCACGGATTATGCGCTGGAACAGATCCGACGGGAACGGCCTGCCGCCTACCGGGCTGTGCCCGTCCCCAGTCGCTTCGGTCATGTTCGGATTCCTGGTGATCCTCGGTTGGCCGCTGATCGAGCTCCCTCCTCTCGGTCCGACGCGTTGCATGCCGAACCCGTGGTCACCTGCGTGTGGCCTTCCAGGTCCGTGAGCCTTGACGCGGGCTTCATGCCGAACAGGAACCGGGTGACGCGAACTTCCCGAGGATCGGCGCGCGCCAGCGGGCGATAGCCCACACGGCCGCCACGATGACCGCCTCATGCAGGCGCAGAAGGGCCAGCACGGCCTCGTTCGCCTGCCGGCAGCCATGATCTCGACCGGCTTCCTCGGCGAGCGATCAGCGACTCGGCGGAGTCCAAGGGCCGACGCTGGCATCACCACTCCGCAGAAGAGCGCCCGCCAGCCTAACGGTGGTTTGTTGAGTTGAGCTGGTTTGCAGGTAACAATGGGTTGGCGAGCAATGTCGCTGGTGAGGTGACCGCCATGAGCAACCGGCTGCCCTGCCCACCCGCCCCCGGCCCGCTGGAGGACTACGCCGCCCAGTTCGACCCCCTGTTCACCAGACTCGCGCAACGCCGCGGTCTGCGCGCCTACCTGCAAGGGCTGCTGCTGCCCAGAGACCGCAACAAGACGCTGACCGCGCTGGTGGGCACCGAGCCCGTGGTCGGCGCCCAGCACGCGGCCGCGCAGGGCCTGCAGTGGTTTCTCACCGAGTCCAGCTGGGACCACGAGCGGGTCAACGCGCGCCGCCTGCAACTGCTGAGGGAGGATCCCGCGACCGCGCCGCACGACCAGGGGGTGCTGGTGCTGGACGACACCGGCGACCGCAAGGCCGGCACCAAGACCGCGCATGTGGCCCGCCAGTACCTGGGGTCGGTGGGCAAGACCGACAACGGCATCGTGGCGGTCTCCAGCCTGTGGGCTGATGAGCGCGTCTACTGGCCGGCGCACGTCATCCCCTACACCCCGGCGTCCCGGCTGCCCAAGGGCAAGTCCGACCCGGGGTTTCGGACCAAGCCCCAGCTGGCCGCCGCGCTGGTGCAGGCGGCCCGCCAGGCCGGGATCGGGTTCCGCGCGGTGGTCGCCGACTGCTTCTATGGCGACAACGTCGGCTTCACCGAGGCCCTCGGCCGGGCCGGCGAGGCCTTCGTGCTGGCGGTCAAGCCCCGCAAGGGGGTGTGGGCGCCGGCCGACCAGGCCCACACCCCCCGCGAGGCGGCCGCCGAGCTGGCCTGGAGGAGCCCGGAGGAGCCTGGGGACTGGACCCCGATCGAGCGCCGGTTCCGCGACGGCCACACCCAGACCTGGTGGGCGGCGGACGCGCGGCTGCCCGCGGCCGGCTGGGGGCCGAACCAGCGCCTGCGGCTGGTGGTGGCGACCACCGACCCGGCCACGCTGCCGAAGCTGACCAGCTGGTACCTGGTCACCAACCTGCCCCGTCCCGGCCGCCGGCGGGCATCGGTGTCCTCCGCCTTCGCGCCGGCCGACCTGGCCGAGGTGGTCCGCCTGTACAGCCTGCGCAACTGGGTCGAGCAGGGCTACAAGCAGGTCAAGCACGAGCTCGGCTGGGCCGACTTCCAGGTCAGAAGCGACCGGGCGATCCGGCGGCACTGGCAGCTGGTGTGCTGTGCGTTCTCGTTTTGCTGGCGGGCCTGGTTCGCCGAGCACCCGGCCCAACCGGCCCCCGCCGACCCGCAGGCCGCCCCTCCGGGGGCCGCGCGGGGGGAGACCACCCGTCAGCAGCGCGAGCATGCCCGTTGGGGTGGTGGCCTGGCCGGTGACGCTGCGCCGGGTGCGTGCCTGGCTGACCCCGTGGGTCGTGCTCGGGCGCTGGTGGCGGGCGTGGTCCACGGCGCCCCCGCCGACCCAGCTCCGGTTGCTGCTTGACGCGGCCCAGGCGGGACGACCGCTGCACCTCTACCTACTGCCACCGTAGTCAACAAACCACCGTTACAGGGTCCTGGGTGTTGGGTTGACAGCCTGCACTGAACGGAGCTGTTGGAGGGCCTCCTGTCCAGGTGGAGCGAGGTCTCACCTCAACACCCAAGGCCCTGTAAGTCACGGACGAAGCGTTGCCTGCCCGGCCGACCACCCGTCACGATCGGCGACGTCGCCTGGGGTTAGGATGGAGAATGATCGAACTGGTGCTGGCGCACGCCGATCTTGCCCGGGTGCGGTTCGCCCACTCCCCCATCCACGAGCTGATGAGCAGCCTGCTCGTCCTCCAAGACCCCAGCCGTCGGCCCATGTACGACGGCTGGTTGGCATCGGTCCGGCCGCGGCTGGGCGACTTGCAGCTGGAGCTGCTGA
>DATHIG010000432.1:0-5206 GCA_035490035.1 Actinomycetes bacterium | reverse complement strand
CCTCCTGGTGGGGTTCCTGCGGATCGGCGGCGCCGGTCTCGAGGACGTAGAGGCCGCAGCTCATCGACGGGCGGCGCAGGAACTCGAGATACAGCTCGCCGGTGCGGTGCTGCACCTCGGCCCGCGCCGCTTCCAGGGCCGGGAGCTCGAAGGTCTCGACGGGCGGCTCGTCCACGGGCGGCACCTCCGGGGTCGGATGGCTCCGCATCCTACCCGCGGTATGGTGATCCGCGATGCACCGGCCAGCGTCGTCCGCCGGGCCCAGGGGAGATGGGGGTGGCGTGTGCGCGTGCTCACCACCGAGCTCACGGAGTGCCTATGAAGATTTGTCGCTATGTCGATGTGGGCGGCCCCCGGGTCGGCTACCTGGATGGGGAGCTGGTCGTGCCGGTGGCCGACGGCGAGGGCCCGGCCGGGCTGGAGGCCGTGCTCGACCTGGCCATGGCGGCCAACGCCGACCCGGGGCTGCGACCGGGCCCGGCCGGGGAGCCGGTCCCGCTGGCCTCGGTCCGCCTGCTCGCCCCCGTGGCCGACCCGCCGTCGATCCGCGACTTCTACGCCTTCGAGCAGCATGTGCGCACGGCAAGGGCCCGCCGCGGCCTCGAGATGCCTCCCGACTGGTACGAGCTGCCGATCTTCTACTTCAGCAACCCGGCGGCCGTCCTCGGCCCCGGCGACCCGGTGGCCGCGCCGCCCCGCTCGGCCGAGCTCGACTACGAGCTGGAGGTCGCCTGCGTGCTCGGCCGCGGGGGCCAGAACCTTCGCCTTGAGGATGCCGACCGGGCGGTGGCCGGCTTCATGGTCATGAACGACTGGTCGGCACGGGACGTGCAGCGGCGCGAGATGGCGCTGTCGCTCGGACCGGCCAAGGGCAAGGACTTCGCCACCTCGCTCGGCCCGACCCTGGTCACGGTCTCCGAGTTCGCGCCCGGGGGGACGCGGGAGGTGCCGAGCGCCATGATGACGGCCAGGGTCAACGGGGTCGAGTGGTCGCGGGCCGACCTGGACGGGCTGTGGTGGAGCTTCGCCGAGATGCTGGTCTACGCCAGCGAGTCGGCCCCGGTGCGCCGCGGCGACGTGCTCGGCTCCGGCACCTGCGGGACCGGCTGCATCCTGGAGCTGTCCCTGGTGCACGGCGTGGACAAGTATTCGTATCTTCAGCCGGGCGACGAGGTCGAGCTCGAGGTGGCCGGGCTGGGCGTGCTCGCCAACCGGGTGGTGGCCGGCGACGCCCCGCCCTTCCGGCCCGACCCCGACCGCATCCGACCCCGGCTCGGCCAGTGAGCCACCAGGAGGGCCGTGGCCGGAGGGGTCCGGGGACCCGCGGGGCTCCCGGGTGGATCGGGGCCCAAAGGGGTGGCTCCAGTGGATCGCGCTGAGCGGTTGCTGGCCGCGGCCGGGCGGATCAGGGCCAGCGCCCAGGTCGTGCCCGACGACGCCCTGACCGACCCTGACCCGGACTCGGGCGAGCGCTGGGACCGCGGCCAGGTGCTGGCCCACGTCGCCGAGATGCTGCCCTACTGGGCCCGGCAGGCCGAGCTGGTGGCCTCCGGGGCCCAGGTGGCATTCGGCCGGGTCAAGTCGGACCAGGAACGGATCGCGGCCATCGAGCGCGACCGGCGAGAGCGCCCGGAGCGGCTGCTCGGCCGGCTCGACGAGGGGGTCGGCATGGTCCTGGACCTGCTCGACCGGCTCGACGACCAGTCCTTGGCCCGCACCGGCCAGCACCAGACCCTCGGCGAGATGCCGGTGGCCGCGATCCTCGACCGCTTCGTGGTCGACCACCTGGAGGAGCACGCCGACCAGCTCGACCCGCCGACCCGCACCTGACGTTGCGGGAGGGGCCGGGACAGGCGTACCTACAAGGGTATGAGCGATCTCGTCTACGACGTCACCGAGGCCACCTTCGAGGCCGAGGTGCTGGAACGTTCCCGAACCGTGCCCGTGCTGGTCGACTTCTGGGCCGACTGGTGCGCCCCCTGCCACGCGCTGGCCCCGGTGCTGGAGCGGGCGGTGGAGCGCCACGGCGGCGAGGTGGTGCTGGCCAGGGTCGACGTCGACCAGAACCAGCGGCTGGCCATGGCCTTCCAGGTCCAGGGCATCCCGGCGGTCAAGGCGTTCGCCGGGGGACGGCTGGTCGACGAGTTCGTCGGTGCCCAGCCGGCGGCGGTGGTCGAGCAGTTCGTCGAGGCGCTGCTGCCCAGCGACGCCGACCGGGCCGCGGCCGCGGCGGCCGACCTCGACCCCGACCAGGCCGCCGCCCGCTGGCGCGAGGTCCTGGAGCAGGACCCCGACAACCTGGCCGCCCGGGCCGGCCTGGCCGACCTTGCCCTGCGCGACGGCAACCCGGCCGAGGCGATCGAGCTGCTCCGCCCGATCGAGCACGACCCCGAGGTGGCCGTCCTGCTGGCCAGCGCCCGCCTGGCCGCCGAGGCCGCCGACCCCGCCTCCCGGTTCGCGCCCACCGCCGCCATGGCCGCCGACGGCCAGGCCGACTCCGCCCTCGCTGACCTGCTCGCCGCCGTCCGCGAAGGCCCCGGCGAGACCCGCGACAAGGCCAGGGCGCTGATGCTGGACGTCTTTCGCCTGCTCGGCGACGACCACCCGCTCACCGCCCGCTACCGCCGCGACCTGACCAGGGCGCTGTTCTAGTAGGCTGCGTCCGGACCCAGTCGGAGCTAGAGGGAGGCGGACCGTTGGTGGCCAACGAGGCCGTGCTCACCCCCCAGGGGGAGGACTTCCCCGGGTGGTACCAGGACGTCGTCGCTCGGGCCGAGCTGGCCGAGACCGGCCCGGCACGGGGGACCATGGTCATCCGACCGTGGGCGTACGGCATCTGGGAGCTGATGCAGGCCGACATGGACCGGCGCATCAAGGCCACCGGCGTCCAGAACGCCTACTTCCCGCTGTTCATCCCCATGAGCTTCCTGGAGAAGGAGCGGCAGCACGTCGAGGGGTTCTCGCCCGAGCTGGCGGTGGTCACCCACGGCGGCGGCGAGCAGCTGGCCGAGCCGCTGGTGGTGCGGCCGACCTCCGAGACGGTGATCAATCAGCTGTTCGCCAAGTGGATCCAGTCCCACCGTGATCTGCCGATGCTGCTCAACCAGTGGGCCAACGTGGTCCGCTGGGAGCTGCGCCCGCGCCTGTTCCTGCGCACCACCGAGTTCCTGTGGCAGGAGGGCCACACCGCCCACGCCACCTACCAGGACGCCCAGGCCGAGACCATGCTGGCCCTCGAGGTGTACCGGGCGTTCATGGAGGAGACCCTGGCCATCGCCGTGGTCACCGGGGAGAAGTCGGCCGCCGAGCGGTTCGCCGGCGCCGACCGGACCTACACCTGCGAGGGCCTGATGCGCGACGGCAAGGCCCTGCAGATGGGGACCAGCCACAACCTCGGCCACAACTTCGCCCGCGCCTTCGACATCCAGTACCTGTCGGCCTCCGGGAAGCGGGAGTACGTGGCCACCACCTCATGGGGCAGCTCGACCCGGATGGTCGGCGCGGTGATCATGGTCCACGGCGACGACCACGGCCTGCGCCTGCCCCCGGCCATCGCCCCCCACCAGGTGGTGCTGATCCCGCTGGCCGAGGGCGAGGTCGCCCGCACGGTCGACAAGCTGGCCGGGCAGCTGCGCGGCGACGGGGTCCGGACCCATATCGACACCCGGTTCCACCTGTCGTTCGGCCGCCGGTCGGTCGACTGGGAGCTGAAGGGCGTGCCGGTCCGGGTCGAGCTGGGCCCCCGCGAGCTGGCCGCCGGCAGGGCGACCCTGGTCCGGCGGGACTCGCGCACCAAGTCCCCGGTGCCGATCGAGGGGGTCGGACGGGCCGCCCGCGAGCTGCTGGACGAGCTGCAGCGCGGCCTGCACGCCGAGTCGCTGGCCGACCGGGAGGCACACACCTTCGCGGTCACCGACCTGGGCGAGCTCCGCGAGCGGGTCGGCGACGGCGGCTTCTTCCGGCTGGCCTGGTGCGGGTCGCCGGCCTGCGAGGAGGTCCTCGGCCACGGCACCGGGGCATCGATCCGGGCGATCCTCGACGAGCCGGCGCCGGCCTCCGCGTGCCTGGTCGACGGCGCCCCGGCGGCCCACACCGTCCTGGTGGCACGCGCGTACTGAGCCCTCCGCCGGCCGGCCCGCCGCAACGGCACCCGGAGGCGTCGCCGGCTCGACCCTCCCATCGTCCCGAATAACCATGAAACTCGCAGGTCAGAGATCGTAGGCAGCGTACGACGTTTGCAGTTTGCCCATGTCTTGCTTGATGCGCAGAGTGTTCCCTGAGCAGCCGGATCTGCTCGGCTTTGGGACGGGATCGACGCAGTCCGCCGCTGAGCCCGGGGTCCAGACAGACAATTCCCGTGATCGTCACTGAGGGGGGCAAGAAGCGGCGGAGTTGGGCGGTGGCGCTCGCATCCCTGCTCGGTGCGCGGCGATCTCGGCCCTGCGGCTTCGTCCGGGGGGAGTTCGAAAGTGCTACCAGAGCGACCATGGCTGCCGGTCCGCAGCCTCGGGCGAGTCGCCACGTCATGGTGCGGCGCGCCGGTAGGCGAAGCAGGCCAGTGGCGCACCAGCGCAGCCCGACCACCACTCCGCCGGCCTCCGGTCCCGCGACCGGCGGGAGGGCTGCAATGAAGAACGCAACCGCCAGTCTGGTGGACCACCAGCGCCTGTTCCATGTGCCGCTGGTCGTCCCGACGCCGAGCGTGGCGGCCCGGCGCTACCGGGGCATCTCCTATGGACTGGCCATCTCGGATGCGGTCGCCATCTGCGTGGCGCTGATCCTCTCCTACTGGCTGCGCTTCGGCGTCCAGCTGCTGCCCTCGCGGGAGCTGCTTCTGATCGGCCTTGCGCCGCTGGTGTGGGTGACGGTCTTCCACGCCTACAGCCTCTATCGCCCGCTGTACCTGTCGCCCGCCGAGGAGTTCCGGCGCACCGTCGGCGCCACCGGCGTCGGCATTGTGCTGCTGGTGATGGTCGCCTTCTGGTCGAAGTCCTCGTTCTCCCGCGGCTGGATCGGGATCACCTGGGGGCTGGTGGTCCTCTTCGAGCTGCTCATCCGTCGAATCTGGCGCCTCTACCAGCATCGCCGGAAGCTGGACGGGCGACTTGCGCTGCGCACCCTGATCATCGGCGCGACCGGCGAGGCGATCCGGCTGGCGAAGGCGCTCGGCGCCCCCGGTTCGGGGTTCCTGCCCCTCGGGTACGTT
>DATHIG010000431.1:0-2485 GCA_035490035.1 Actinomycetes bacterium | reverse complement strand
CTGACCAACACCGGCTCGGCTCGGCTGCAGGACGGCGATCAACGCGGGCGGCCGAGCTGGAGCAGGCGTTCGAGGTGGCGGCCGCGGCCGGGCTGGAGGACCACGCCGCCCGGGCCCTGGTCAACCTGGCCACCATCACCGCGGAGCAGCAGGGCCACGGTCCATCGCTCATGGTGAGATAACAGGTAAGGCTTGGATGTCTAGGTCCGGAGGTCGTCATGTCGGAATCGATGGTGAAGGTGGCTGCAATCCAAGCTGCTCCGGTGTTCCTGGACCTGGAGGCCAGCCTCCAGAAGGCGCTGGGGCTGATCGAGAAGGCGGCGGCGGAGGGCGCTCGGCTGCTGGTCTTCCCCGAGGCCTTCCTGCCCGCCTGGCCGGCCTGGGTCGACGAGGTCCTGCCGGGCGAGGACGAGGCCTGGCACGTGCGGTTGCTGGAGCAGTCGGTGGTGGTGCCCGGCCCGGTGACCGAGCGGCTGGGCGCGGCCGCCCGCGACGTCGGCGTGCACCTGGTGATGGGGGTCGACGAGCGCGAGGAGCACGGCGGCACCGTCTACAACGCGATCCTGTACTTCGACGCCGACGGCCGGCTGCTCGGCAAGCACCGCAAGCTCATGCCGACCCACGCCGAGCGGCTGGTGTGGGGAATGGGGGACGGCTCGGACCTGCGCGTCCACCAGACGCAGGTGGGCCGGGTGGGCGGGTTGATCTGCTGGGAGAACTACATGCCGCTGGCCCGCTTCGCCATGTACGCCCAGGGGGTCGACATCTGGGTCGCGCCGACCCTGGCCACCCATGAGGCCTGGGTGGCCAGCATGCGCCACATCGCCAGGGAGGGCGTCTGCCACGTGATCGGGGTGGCCCCGGCGGCCCGGTTCTCCGAGGTGCCCGACAGCGTGCCCGAGCGGGAGCGGCTGTGGCGGGGAGTCGAGCCGCACGGCGACTGGATGCTGGACGGCTACTCGGTGATCGTGGACCCCGAGGGGACCGTGCTGGCCGGGCCGCTGGTCCGCGAGGAGGGCATCCTGTACGCCACCCTCGACCTGGACGCCGCCCGGGCCCGTCGGCGCCTGTTCGACCCGGTGGGCCACTACAACCGTCCCGACGTGTTCCGCCTGGTGGTCGATGACCGTCCCAAGCCGCACCTGGTCTCCCTGGCGCGGGCCGAGCCGGGCTCGGCCGCCCCGGACGCGCCGAGCGAAGACTGAACCATCCAGCCAAGCAAGGCCTTGTGGAGCCCGAGGTCGGATTCGAACCGACGACCTTCCGATCACGAGCCGGATGCTCAGCGTCGAACTGGACGGCGGAGCTGCCGCGAGGCCCACGGCCAACTCATCAAGCAGCCGGGCAACCCCGTACCGCTCATCACTCCCGATGACTGGGCGCACCGGGTGGAGTACTAGACTTGGTGACGCCACCGGAAACCGGAAGGGCCAGCCATGAAGGCGTTCATCTGTGAGAAGTACGGGCCGCCGGAGACGCTTCGCATGGCGGAGGTCGACAAGCCGGCGCCGAACGCCGATGAAGTCCTGGTGAAGGTGCTCGCAGTATCCGTCAATCCAGCGGACTGGCACTCCATGCGCGGCAAGCCCCTTTTCTCGCGCGCCACCCTGGGGTTGCTGCGGCCGAAACATAAGGTCCTCGGGGTCGACATCGCCGGGCAGGTGGAGGCGGTCGGCAGCGGCGTCACCCAGTTCAAGCCCGGCGACGAGGTCTATGCCAATCTCCTGGACCACGGCTACGGCGGCTTTGCAGAATACGTTTCGGTGCCGGTGGACGTCATGTCCTCGAAGCCGGCGAACCTGTCCTTCGAGGAAGCGGCTGCAGTTCCGATGGCAGCGGTCACCGCACTCCAGGGCCTTCGCCACCACGGAGAAATCCAGCCTGTGCAGAAGGTCCTGATCAATGGCGCTTCCGGCGGCGTCGGCACCTTTGCGGTCCAGATCGCCAAGTCATACGGACCCGAGGTCACCGGCGTGACCAGCACCCGGAACATCGACCTGGTCGGTTCGCTCGGGGCCGATCACGTCGTCGACTACACGACGACCGACTTCGTCGGTAATGGGCGGCGCTACGACATCATCCTCGACACGGTCGGGAACCGATCGGTGCCCGATCTCAGACGTGCGCTTGCCGAGGGCGGCAAGGCCGCCGTCACCGGGTTCACCAGCGTGGCGAAGCTGATGGGCGTTTCGCTGCGCGGCGGCAAGGACATCGCCATGGTGCAGGCGCACGTAACCACCAAGGATCTGGAGCTCCTATCGGAGATGATCGAGGCGGGCAAGGTGCGCCCGGAGATCGACCGGCGGTATCCGTGGGACGAGATCCCCGCAGCGATCGCCTACCTGGAACAGGGCCGCGCCAAGGGGAAGGTGGTCGTGGGGGTGGCGTGAGGGATCCTGCTCCGACTTCTGCCACTCATCCCCGCCGGTATCGAGCGATCGCGATTGGAGCGAACACGAGAACGATGGCGACCGACCAGATCAGC
>DATHIG010000430.1:0-2605 GCA_035490035.1 Actinomycetes bacterium | reverse complement strand
ACGACCCAAGCTCCAACCCGCCGACCGGGCCCTGCTCGCCGCCGTCAGCCGCATCCTGCCCCGAGCCCGCTGGTCCTACTTCCTGGTCAAGCCGGAGACCTTGCTGCGCTGGCACCGCCGCCTTCCGCTCCGGTGGCGACCAGCAGCAGCGTCACCGCCGGCCAGGACGAATCCACCAGCCCCACGCTCACGGTGGCGGCCACCAGCACGACTGCGGCCTAGATGAGCAGGGTGGTGCATCTACCGCAGAACCTCGTGGAGAACTCGACCAAGGCGTTCCCGGCGATCGTGGACAGGGCGATGCGGGCGCTGACCGAGGAGTTCATCAGCCACATCCCGCTGCGGAGGATGGTCGTTCCTGACGACATCGCCACGGTCGCCGTACTCCTGGCCTCAAGCGCCTCGGACTACATCACAGGCGAGACGGTGATTGTCGACGGCGGGCGGTTGCTCGGCTGATTCCCTTTGGAGGGTGGGTCGTCAAGCGGGTGGCTGCTTGACGGTGGGGGTCCCCGGCCAAGACTTGACGGCGAGGGGGAGGCCCTGTCGTTTATGTCCGAGCCGTGACGGGCATGACTATGGCACCCCTCGCCTCGAGAGGAGGTGACCGGTTTTGAAGATCCAGGTGAAGAAGGTCGAGCCCATCAGGGCCACCCAGATAAAGCCCGACTCCTGATCCCGGTCTTCCCTCTCTCCGCTGCCGGCTGTGGACTGACCAATGGCCGGTGGCGCTTCATGCCTGGAGCCGGGTTGGCTTGGGAGGAGCTGCATCGTGATCCCACGCCTCAAGGGCGCGGTCTGGGCGCGCCACAGCGACGATCTCGTGGTGGTCGCCGATCCCCGCGAGCAGATCGTCCTGAGCGACCCGTCTGGGCAGGTAGAGTCCCTGTTTGAGCTGCTGCGCGAGGGCCGGCGGACGCCCGAGGAGCTGGCCTGCGACCTCGCCCCCCGCTGGCCGGTCACCCGGGCGGAGGTCGACGAGGCGCTGGCCGCGCTGGATGGGCTTGGCCTGCTGGAGGAGGCGGCCGCCGGGACGACGCTGTCGCCCTTGGAACGCGAGCGATACTTCAGCAACCTCGCGTTCTTTCGCACCTTCGCCAGCCTCCAGCGCAGTCCCGAACAGTTCCAGGAGCGCCTGCTCCAGGCCCACGTCGTGCTGCTCGGCACAGGCGGGCTCGGCTCGACGGTCCTGATCGACCTGGCCGGGCTGGGAGTCGGGCACCTCACCCTGCTGGACTGCGATCGGGTCGAGCTGCGCAACTTCGCCAGGCAGTTCATCTACACCGAGGCTGACATCGGGCAGCCGAAGGTCGAGCGGGCGGCGGCCCGCGCCCGCGCGTTCAACTCCGGCATGGAGGTCACCGTCGTCGACCGGCGGGTGGGCGGCCCTGGCGACCTCGCCCCGCTGGTAGCCAACGCCGACGTCGTGGTCTCGGGCATCGACCACCCGAAGAACGTCGACCTGTGGGTCAACGAGGCCTGCGTCACCGCTGGCGTGCCCTACGTCCGCGGGGGGATGTTCGCGCGCCAGGCGGTCTACTGGTCGGTGGACCCGGGCCGGAGCCCGTGCATGGCCTGCCGTCACCAGGAGGACGAGTTGGAGGCGGCGCAGCCGGGAACCGGCAGGGTGGCCGCGCGGCTCGCCGAGGAGCTCCAGCGGGTGAACCGAGGCGTCGGTCCGGTGGCGAGCCTGATCGGCTCGCTGGTGGCGCTGGAGGCCTTGCGCTACCTGACTGGTTTCGCCGCGCCGATCGCCGCCGGCGTCTACCAATGGGTCGACCTCCTAACGTGTGTGCAGACGGCCGAGCCATGGCGGGGAAACCCCGACTGCCCGGTCTGCGCGAGCGCGCCGGCCCGCGACGGGCCGCTGCTGACGAGGGCGTAGAGGGAGGGCCCATGACCAACACGGCCGGGCCGGAGACGGAGCCTCGGCCCGACCTGTCCCCTGCGACCCGCCTGACCCTGCATCCGCTGACGATCGTCCCAGACGGCGAGGAGTTCCTGGTCGGCAACCCGGCGCAGGGGGTGTTCGTCGCTCTCCCAGAAATAGGGGTCGTGGTGCTCCGTGAGTTTCAGCAAGGCCGCACCCTCGGCGAGGCGGGCGCGGTCGCCTCGCGTCGGGCCGAACAGGATGTCGATGTCTGCGACTTCGCGGCGACCCTGCTCGATCTCGGGTTCGTCGCTGAGGTCGACGGCATCGCGGTGGATGGGGTCGCCGGTAGGCCCCGCCCCCGTCGCTGGATCGCCGGGCTGCGTCCCGAGCTTGCCCGACCCTTCTTCTCGCGCCCACTCTGGGGGCTCTACGGGTTGCTCTTCGTCGCGTGCGTCGCCGTCCTGCTCACCCAACCGCGCTACCGGCCGGCGCCGTCGGATTTCTTCTTCCTGGACAGCCCGGTGATAAGCGTCGCCCTCCTGACCGTGGTGGCGTTCCTGCTCGGCGCGGTCCACGAGGGTTGTCACTGGCTCGCGGCCCGCGCGGAGGGGGTGCCCGCCCGCTTCAGCGTCAGCCGCCGGCTCTACTTCCTCGCCTTCGAGACCAACCTCACCCAGCTCTGGGGCGTGCCGCGCCGCCGACGGTATGGCCCGCTGCTGGCCGGCATGGCGT
>DATHIG010000429.1:0-2650 GCA_035490035.1 Actinomycetes bacterium | reverse complement strand
ACGTTGACGTTGTTCACGTTCGCCGCGGCGGCCGCCACGATGATCGCTTTGATCCGGGCGAACACGACGACGTCGCCGAGGGCGTCGACCAGGGCGCCGGCCAGGTCGATCGGGTCTGTGGCGCTGGCGTTGATGGTGCGCTGGTCGTGCCACAGCTTGTCCGCCTGGCCCAGCCCGACGCCGCTGGCCAGCTTGAATTGCTGGCGGTAGGTGATCGGCGCGGCCGCGGTGGCCAGGTCGAGCACGTCGGTCAGGGTGGCGTCCAGCTCGGTGGTCAGCTTCGTCGTCAGCATGGGTCAGGTCCCCTCACCGAAAATGTCGAGCTCGAACAGGGCGGCGATGTACTCGCTGCCGGCGATGCTCACCACGTCGAACTCTGCGCCCACCACCCGCACCGTGTGAAACGCGGTGAACTCGCCGGCCTCGACAACGGCTTTGACCGATCGGGTGCCGGTGCCGTTGCAGTAGGCGGCGAGCTGGTCGCGGGACGCCCGATCCGACGCCTTCCCAACGACCACCACCACGGGCAGGGTGAGCCGGTCCGCGCCGCGGCCGTAGGTGGCGTCGAAGGTGAGGTCGTCCGGGTAGGCCACGACGGCCGCGGGTGGTGTCACCTTCGCGGGCGGGTAGTCGAACACGCGCAGCCCGGTGATCGTGTCGAGGCGCTGCGCGACCTGCGTCATCACATCGGCCAAGATCATGCGGCGGCCCACCAGCGGATCAGGCCGGTCAGCGACACGGCCACGTCGGGGTCGACCCGCGCCAGCAGCCGCAGCTCGGAGCCCAGCTCAGGCGAACCGGCGACCCCGTACGGTGAGTCGCGGCGGGAGTGCAGCCGTGACGCTTGCAGCAGGGTGGCCTCCTTCACCGCGGCGGGCACGGCGGTCCATCCCCAGTCGGCGTTGATGGTGACGGCGTGGGCCTCGCTGCTCGGCTTCACCGGTGACGCCGGGTCGACGACCATCCCTGTGAACGGCTTGCCCTTCTGCGGGGCGTTCACTGGCTCTCGGGTGTAGACGGTGATCGACCCAGCGGCCACGAACGGGTTGAAGTTGGTCACGTCCTGCACGTCGTCGAACTCGACCACCCAGCGGCCACGCTGCCGGGACCACGCCGCGGTGTAGCGCCGCTCCTCCGCGGCGGCGACCTTGCCGAACTGGCGGTGGCAGTGGCTGTCGATCGCGCGGGAGGCGGCCGCGATGGCATGGGTCAGCTGCACGTCGTCGAAGTTGTCGCCGATCCGCAGGAAATCGGCCAGCTCCGACGCCGTGACGTAATCCGGCTGCCACACCACCGCGGCCGCGCCCCTTCCCTGCTGCTGCGCTCAGGCCGCGTTCGCCTGGGCCAGCGCGTACGCCTTCCGGTTCTGGACGTTGCCATCTGCGCGCTCCCACGCCACGTACTCCACCTGGCCGAAGTTGGCCCGCGTGAACGGGTTCACCACCATCGTGAAGTCTGCGACGCGGCGGATCGCGTACGCCTCCGTCAGATCGCCGAGCACGCCCCATCGGGCGTTGAGGGTGGTCGACAGCGGGAATCCCTGGTCGATGACGACCGGATAGCCGAGCAGCTCCCGCTGCGGGCGGCCGCCCATACCGGCCTCGCCCGATGGTTGGACCAGGGGCCGGCCATCGGAGCCCAGCAGCGCCCGGATCCGCTGCCACGTGTTCTTGCTGAACGCCCACTTAGCGTTCTGCTCGTACGCGGGGTCCAGCGCCGTCTCGACGTCGAGCAGCTTCTGGTAGGTGATCGGGTTGCCCGCGGCGAGCACCACGTCCGCGGTGAGCCCGGCGTGCGCGATCCCGAACGGCAGCGTCGTACCGGCGCCGGACACCCAGTCGACGGCCTGCTTGCGGGCGATGCGGATGCCGAGCACCCGCGCCAGCATCGCCTCGACGTCGAACTCCGAGTCCTGCAACAGCTCGACGCTGACCCGCAGCCCGGCGTTGGCGTCGGCGCCCGTCGAGGTGTACTTCCACGCCTTCATGGTGATCGTGCCGAACACCAGGTCGGTGCCGGTGGCGAACGCCACACCCTCGGCGGTGATCGCACCCGCCGACGCGGTGTCGTCGACCGAGGGATACTCGACGTCGCCGCCGCGTGCGGTGTCGAACCCGTCCACCTCGCCGGCCAGCCCGCCGTAGGACTTGAGCACCTCGACCAGCTTCTGCCGAAACTGCGGCGACACCAGGAACCCGCCGGCGCTGTCCGGTGACACACCCTGGGCGTTGATCAGGTCCTGGTTGGGCTGACCCGTGCGGAGGTAGGCGTTGAATGCCTGGTTATAGGCGTCGTCGCGGCGTGGCTGCCCGGCGTGCACCAGCGCGGGCAGATCACCGGGCATCGGCGTCTCATACGCGTTCTGCCGGGCGCGGATGTTCTGGCTGCGGCGGGCGCCGGCCAGCGCCGACTCGAGCCGCTCGTAGCGGGTGGCCTCGTCGTCGGTGAGGGTGCGGGTGTCGGCGTTCACGGCGAGGTCGTGCATCTCGTCGAGGATCTCGTCGACGGTGGCGGGCACGGGCGGGTCGGCCGCCGGCGCCGGAGCTGCCGCCGGCGCCGGCGGGGCCTGACGGGCCGACGCAGGCCGGCGGTGATCTTGCGGGCCGGCCGGGGCCGGGTTCTGCTGCGGGCGGGTGCGGGTGGGCATCGG
>DATHIG010000428.1:0-10227 GCA_035490035.1 Actinomycetes bacterium | reverse complement strand
GGGCAACGACTTCGTGGTCGTCGAGGACCTGATCGACCGCTACCGGCTCACCCCTGAGCTGGTCAGGGCGGTCTGCGACCGCCATTTCGGGATCGGGGCGGACGGGATGATCCGCATCGCCCCTGGCATCGACGCGCCGTTCCTCATGGACTACCGCAACGCCGACGGCTCGGTGGCCGAGATGTGCGGCAACGGGGTCCGGGTGGTCGGCAAGTATCTTGGCGACCGCGGGCACGTCGGCAGCTCCTTCGACCTCCAGACCCGCGCCGGGATCAAGCACCTCGAGCTGCATGCCGACGACCACGGCTGCATCGACCGGGTCACCGTCGACATGGGCGTCCCCAGCGGCGAGGAGGAGCGCACGATCGACGTGGACGGCCAGACGGTCACCGCCACCTGCCTGTCCATGGGCAACCCGCACGCCGTGGTGTTCGTCCAGGACGTGGACACCGCCCCGGTGACCAGCCTCGGCCCGAGGCTCGAGACCCACCCGGCCTTCCTCCCCGCCAAGACCAACGTCGAGTTCGCCCAGGTCGTGGACCGGGCCACCATGCGCCAGCGGACCTGGGAGCGCGGCGTGGGCGAGACACTCGCCTGCGGGACCGGCGCCTGCGCGGTCGCGGTGGCCGCCCAGGTTCGCGGCTTCGCCGGCCACCCGGTCGTGATCCAGCTGCGCGGCGGCCGCCTCGAGCTGGACTGGGCCCCCGGTGGCACCGTCCGCATGACCGGCCCAGCCCGCGAGGTGGCCCACGGCACCATCATGCCGGACCTTCTCTCAGTCGCGGCGCCCGCGGGCAGGTGACCAGGACATCGCTGAGCCGACTTCGCCGAGAAGTGGCATAGACTGCCGCAAACGGTGCAGGAGGAGCAGTGCTCCATGTACGACGTCATGGTGTTCGACCACCGTCTCGCCGAGCATCGGCCGCTCGACTCCAAGTCGGAGCTGGCCCGTCTCCTGTTCGGCTACACCACCGGCAACGGTCAACGATTCCCGGCCCAGCCTGACCTGGTCCGGTTCGTCATGCGTCCCGGTCAGGACAGCGATGAGCAGATCCATCTGACCGGGCAGGAGGCCATCACTCGCGCCGAGGGCGGCGAGGTCATCCGCTTCGTCTACCGGGCCGAGGGCCGGCGCACCGAGGGCTCCCTTGCGCGCATCGGCACCGGGGATCTGAGGGTCCGATGAACGCAGGGTCATACGACGCCGGACGGTAGGCTGCTGACTCAGACAGACGGACCCGCCGGTTCTGCCACCCTCGACGCGAGGAGGAATGCCCAGCTCATGCGTACCGCTCGTCGCATCGCGGCCATCCCGCCGTACCTGTTCGCCGAGATCGACCGGAAGGTCGCCGAGCGCAAGGCGGCTGGTGTCGACGTCATCTCGTTCGGCATCGGCGATCCCGACCTGCCGACCCCGGACTTCGTGGTCGAGGAGCTGGGCCGGGCCGCCAGGGACCCCTCGACCCACCGGTATCCGAGCTACTTCGGGCTGCCATCCTTCCGCCGGGCGATCGCCGGCTTCTACCGGCGCCGCTTCGGGGTCGAGCTGGACCCGGACACCCAGGTCCTGCCGCTGCTGGGGTCCAAGGAGGGAATCGCCCATCTGCCGTGGGCGTTCGTCGACCCGGGCGACCAGGTGCTGGTGACCGAGCCCGGCTATCCGGTCTACGAGGTCGGGACCATCCTGGCCGGCGGGGAGCCGGTGCACATCCCGCTGACCGCCGAGGAGGGCTGGTTCCCGGACCTCGCCTCCGTCGACCGGTCGGTTGCTCCGCGGGCCAAGCTGCTGTGGCTGTGCTACCCCTCCAACCCGACCGGCGCGGTCGCCACCCTCGACCAGCTTCGGGAAGCGGTCCGGTTCGCGGCCGAGGGTGACCTGCTGCTCGCCTACGACAACGCCTACTCGGAGATCACCTACGACGGCTTCGTCGCCCCGTCGGTGCTGCAGGCGCCGGGGGCGATGGAGGTCGCCATCGAGTTCGGGTCGCTGTCCAAGATCTTCAACATGACCGGCTGGCGGATCGGCTGGGCGGTGGGCAGCCCGCAGGCGATCGAGGCGCTCGGCCGGGTCAAGACCAACATCGACTCCGGCATCTTCAACGCCGTTCAGCGGGCCGGGGTGGCCGCCCTGGAGAGCGGCATGCCCCACCTGCCCGACCTGCTGGAGACCTACCGGCGCCGCCGCGACCGGATCATGGAGGTGTTCTGGGAGGCCGGCTGGAAGGCCGACGCCCCCAAGGGAGCCCTCTACGTCTGGCTGCCGTCCCCGGCGGGGGAGTCCAGCGTCGACTTCACCGCCCGGCTGCTCGACGAAGCAGGCGTGGTGGTCGCCCCAGGCACCGGCTACGGCCCGAGCGGCGAAGGCTACATCCGGCTGTCGCTGACCATCCCCGACAGCCGGCTCGAGGAAGGCTGCGAACGGGTCCGCAAGGCCCTGGTCGGACGGTAGCAGGCGGGTCGCCAGGAGGGCCGGCATGGGAAATACCGGGACGGATGGCGAACGACCCGCTACGGTGGAAGCAATGAGCGAGAAGACATTGCCCGATGCCCGCCAGCTCGACGGCGAGCCCATGACCACCCCGGCCGCCCAGCCCGACGAGATCAAGCCCGTCGAGCTGCGCAAGCTCCGACTCGAGCGGGTGATCCTCGTCGGCGTGGCCGTCGCCGGGTCGGTGGAGGCGGCCGAGCGCTCGGTCGACGAGCTGCGCCGGCTGGCCGAGACGGCCGGGGCCGAGGTGCTCGACGCCATGGTGCAGCGCCGGGCCAAGCCGGACGCCGGCACCTTCATCGGCAAGGGCAAGGCCCGGGAGCTGGCCGCGACCGTGCGGGCCCTCGGCGCCGACACCGTGATCATGGACGACGAGCTCTCCCCGGGGCAGCTGCGCCACCTTGAGGAGCTGGTCGACGCCAAGGTGATCGACCGGACCGTGCTGATCCTCGACATCTTCGCCCAGCATGCCACCAGCAGAGAGGGCAAGGCGCAGGTCGAGCTCGCCCAGCTCAGCTACATGCTGCCCCGGCTCCGCGGCTGGGGCGAGAGCCTGACCCGGGTCGGCAGCGGCATGGGCTCCGGCGGGCCGATCGGCACCCGTGGGCCCGGCGAGACCAAGATGGAGGTCGACCGGCGCCGCATCCGCCGCCGGATCACCAAGCTCCGCCGCGACCTGGTCGACATGGCTCGGACCCGCGACGTCAAACGCCGTGGCCGCGAGCGCGCCGGCGTGCCCGCCGTCGCCCTGGTCGGCTACACCAACGCCGGCAAGTCGACTCTGCTGAACCGGCTGTCCGGGGCCGGAGTCCTGGTCGAGGACAAGCTGTTCTCGACCCTCGACCCGACCACCCGGCGGCTCGACCTTCCCGGCGGGCGGGGGGCGACCTTCACCGACACGGTGGGGTTCATCGCCAAGCTGCCCCACGACCTCGTCGAGGCGTTCAAGTCGACCCTGGAGGAGGTCGCGAGGGCCGACCTGGTCGTCCACCTGGTGGACGCCGCCCAGTCCGACCCCGGCGGGCAGATGGCCGCCGTCCGGGCCGTGCTTGGCGAGGTCGGCGCCTCCGATGTTCCCGAGCTGCCGGTGCTGAACAAGGCCGACCTGCTCGACGAGATCACCCGGGCCCGGTTGGCCCGCCAGCTCCCAGGGGTCCCGATGCTCTCGGCCGCCACCGGTGAGGGGCTCCCGGAGCTGCTGGCCGCCATCGCCGCCCGGCTGCCCCATCCCGAGGTCGACCTGGCGGTACTGGTTCCCTACGATCGCGGTGACCTGCTCGACCGGGCACACCGCGAGGCCGAGATCCTCGAGGTCGAGCACATCGGCGACGGCACCCGGGTCCACCTGCGCGCCCCCGCCGCCCTGGCCCACGCCCTCGATCCCTACCGCGTGGACGACCCGGCGCAGCCAGTCCCCGGACGGCCGGGGGCGCGTTCCGGCGCCCCCACGTCCGGGCCGGCCTAGGGGCGGCGGGGGACGCGGACCCTAGATGAAGTAGCCGCTGATGTCCACGATCACGTGGACGCTGCCCTGGGTCGAGGCATTGTGCAGCCCCACGCTGGCCATGAACGCGCCGTCGGCCGGGGTGGCCGCGCCGACGATCGCGTAGTTGGCCACGGTCTGGCCGATCGTCCAGTTCACGTTGGAGACCAGCGGGATCACGTCGCTGTTGCCCGGGAATGCGCGAAGGTTGCCGCCGGACCTGCCGCCGGTGACGGTGAGGTTGCAGCCGATCGCCTTGGCGCCGGCGGGCACCTCGTTGGGGAAGCCGCCGGCGAAGTACTCAGGATCCCCGAAGTCGAAGACATAGAACTCGCCGATGGCGCCCTGCGGAGGGAACGGACCGCCACCGTCGAACCGGGTGTCCAGGTAGCGCTGCGGTGAGATCGTATGGAACGAGAGCGGACCGCTGACCGCCTGAACGGCGGCGGCGCCCTCCCCGCCCCCCGGCCGCACCACCTGGCGGCGGGCCGGGATCTCCGGGCCCGAGCCACCTGGCACGGCCGCACCTGCCACGCCCGCGCCTGCAACCTCGGCACCCGCCTGACCGACCACGGCGCCGGCGGCAACCATGGCGCCCGCCGTGCCGACTCCAGCCGCCCGCAGGAACCGCCGCCTGCTCAGACCCTGGTCGTCGTCCGCCGCTCGTCCTTTGCTGTGCCGACCGGTAGGCATGGGGGACCTCCTCGTTCGCAAACCCCCCCGTGCAGGAACGACCGGACTCAACCCTTTCTGCCGCGAATCGACAAGAGTGCGAGCACATCGGTTTGGTCACAACCCGGCGTGCCGCGCTCCCTCACGCCATCGGCCCACCACCCGCACTTGATAGCTCACGAAGCGTGGCAGGCGTCCCCGCGATCGAGACCCAGGTTGTCAGCGAACGCGGCGGAGGACGGCGACCACCTTGGGGTGGTCAGCGAAGGCGGCGGAGGACGGCGACCACCTTGCCGAGGATCTGGGCCTGGTCGCCGTCGATCGGGTCGAAGGCGGGGTTGTCGGGCAGGAGCTGGACGTGGCCGCCCCGGCGCGAGAAGTGCTTGACCGTGGCCTCGGACTCGAGGTTGGGGAGCAGGGCGGCGACCATGTCGCCGTTGTCGGCGGAGTCCTGGCGGCGCACGACCACGTAGTCGCGGTCGAGCACGCCCGCGCCCACCATCGAGTCCCCACGGATCTGGAGCATCATCAGCTGGCCCTGGCCCACCAGCTCGCGCGGGAGCGGCAGCAGCTCCTCGACCACGTCGTCGGGCAGGGTGCCGGTACCGGCGGCGACCGGGGCGCTCATCAGTGGCACGTAGGTTGGCAGCGGCCGCGGCATGGCCGCCACCGGGTCGTCGAAATGCACCTCGATGGCGCGTGGCTTGGTCGGGTCGCGGCGGATGAATCCCTTGCGCTGGAGCGCCTCCAGCTGGGAGTGGACACTCGATGTCGAGGTCAGGCCGACCGCCTCGCCGATCTCGCGGATGGACGGCGGATACCCGCGGTCGGAGACCGCGTCGCGGATCACCTCCAGGATGCGCCGCTGCCTGGTGGTGAGCTGCTCCGCCATCGCTGTACCCCCTGACGTCCGGATCCGCTGCCGCCTGATGGCCGGACTCTAGCAGCGAGATTGGCTCGAGGCAAACACCAGTTCGATCTTGTGGACACGGTTGACACCGAACAGGTGTTCGGGCAGGATCATATCCTGTTCGAACAGGTGTTCCCGTCGCATGACAGGCCGATCGTCAGGGGAGGTCCCATCGGATGCGCGCCCGCATGCTCGCCATCGTGCTGGTCGTCGCCGGGTTCCTGTTGGTCGCTCCTGGCCTGGCC
Source organism: Actinomycetes bacterium (assembly GCA_035490035.1). Classification (GTDB taxonomy): domain Bacteria; phylum Actinomycetota; class CALGFH01; order CALGFH01; family CALGFH01; genus CALGFH01. The sequence goes on along the minus strand of DATHIG010000428.1, from coordinate 4,429 downwards.
AGGGGCGACGGACCCGACCGGCCGGCGCCACGGGTGACCTACGTGGTCGAGTCCGGCGACACCCTCTGGTCGATCGCCCGGCGGGTCGCGCCGGGCCGCGACCCCCGACCCGTGGTCGACGGTCTGATCGAGGCCAACGACCTCGGCACTGGGCTCCAAGCCGGTCAGGAGCTCTCGATCCCCGTCCCCGAGCATTAGCACAGCGGTCATGGTTCGGCGCCGCCTGCGGCGCCGAACCGTCCGTGCAGCCCTGGATCCTGCGCACCGCCCGCGGCAGCCACGCGGATCCCTCGAACCCGGATCCTCGACCGGTGCTCTCGGGCCGGGCGGCGAGCTCCACGACCGACTTCTCCCGGTCATGGGTCCCGCCCCCGCATGGTTAGGTCGCGCCGGCGTTGGAGCGAGGTTTGGGCGGGGTGGTCTTGCGCAGCGAGCCGAGACTCTCCAGCTCGCGCTCGAAGTCCGCCGGGTCCTGGAAATCCTTGTAGACGCTGGCGAAGCGCATGTAGGCGACAGGGTCCAGCTCCCGGAGGGCGTTGAGGAGCTCGATGCCGACCTCCTGGCTCTCGACCTCGCGCTGCCCTCTGGCCCGGACCGCCTCTTCGATGTCACTGGCGATGCGTAGGATGTCGGTCCGGGAGATCGGCCGGTTCTTGCAGGCCTTCTCGAGGCCCGACACGAGCTTGCCGAGCTCGAACTGCTCTCTGGAACCGTCTCGCTTGAGGACCAGCAGTGGCGCCTCCTCGACCCGCTCGAAGGTGGTGAAGCGCCGGCCGCAGACCGCGCAGGCGCGTCGGCGACGGATCGTCCCCCCGTCCTCGGACGGTCGGGAGTCGACCACGCGGTCCTCGTCGGACCCGCAGAAGGGGCAACGCACGGCTATCCTCCCTGGGCCGGCCGGTGCCGGCCACCACAACATATAGTGGTACAATCGGTCTCAGGAGGCAAGCTTTCCACAACATCTTGTGTCGAGGGTGCTTGACCCGAGTGCCGGATCAGTGCTTAATCACATCGCTGTAGTTCTTCGATCTGTCCGTTCGTCGTCCCGCTCGGCCTGCTGACCCGGTCCGCAGCACCGCTCAGCGCCAGCTTCTGGGACGGAGGTGCGCGGCCCCGGCCGACACGGGGGCCGCAGGAGGTCAACATCGTGGCCAAGACCCGGGATGCCCTTTCCGTCGAGCACGGCCCCGCCCGCCGGGGCCTTCAGGTTCGCCGCCTGTTCACGACCAAGGGAACCCACCCCTACGACGAGCTCACCTGGGAGCGCAGGGACGCCGTCATCACCAACTGGCGCGATGGCACCACCGCCTTCGAGCAGCGCGACCTCGAGTTCCCCGCCACCTGGTCGCAGAACGCCACCAACATCGTCGCCCAGAAGTACTTCCGCGGCCCCCTGGGCACCCCCCAGCGCGAGCACTCGGTCCGCCAGATGGTGGACAGGGTCGCCGGCACCATCACCCGCTGGGGCACGAAGGACCGCTACTTCGCCACCGACTCCGATGCCGAGGCGTTCCAGTCCGAGCTGACCCACCTGCTGGTCAACCAGAAGGCCGCCTTCAACTCCCCGGTCTGGTTCAACGTCGGGGTCGAGCCGGAGCCGCAATGCTCGGCCTGCCAGCCCTACGACGCGCTGGTCAGCACCCCAACCGGCATGGTGCCGATCGGCGAGCTGGTCGAGCGCCAGGCGGTCGGGGCCGTCGTCTATGACGCTCACGGCGAGACCCGGGTGCGGGCGGTCAAGGCCAACGGCGACAAGCGTGTGTTCCGGGTGCGGCTCCGCAACGGCTCGTTCGTCGAGGCGACCGCCGATCATCTGGTGTACGCGGTGCCCGAGCGGCGCAACCAAGGCGGGTGGCTCCGCGTCGACCAGCTCCGGCCCGGCATGCGGCTGCATCTGTATCCGCACCACGCCTCCACTGACGACACGGTCGGCCGACTCGCGACCTCCCTCGAACGGCACGCCGAGGAGGGCGGCGGTACGGCGACGCTCGTGCGCTCCGAGCCGACCACCGGCGAGGCCTCGGAGGCCGCGCTCGCCGGATGGCTCCAAGCCGATGGGTTCGTGGGCCAATACCAGAGTGGCACCAACACCTCGCTCACCATTGAGTTCCAGACGGTGACCGAGGAGGAGTATGACTGGGTGCAGCAGCACCTGCAGGTGGTCTTCTCCGGTGTCCACCAGCACGTCCGGACGTTCAAGACCCTGGACGCGACACTCTCCGGACGGCGCATCCGGCTCTACGGCGAGGTGCTCCGGCCCTTCGTCGAGTCGTGGGGCCTGCTCGCCCGTCGACACGAGCTTCGGGTGCCAACGCGGCTCTGGAACGCCTCTAACCAGGCCGTCGCCGCCTATCTGCGCAGCGTCTTTCAAGCCGACGGGTACGTCACGGTGCGCGGTGGCAGCGGGCTCGTGGCCGTCGCCGTAATCAGCGAGCGGTGGACCGAGGACCTGCAGCTGTTGCTGCTCCGCCTTGGCATCTACTCGCGTCGGCTCCACAAGGTAGAGGTCCGCCCCGACCGCTCGGACCTCTACGAGGTGAGGATCGGCATGCGTTCCGAGCGCGCGACCTTTCGGTCGAAGGTGGGCTTCCTGTCTGCCAAGAAGGCTTCCACCCTGGACGCCTCGCTCAGTCTGGACGGCAAGGCCTGCCCCTCGCTCCGCGAGGAGGAGATCGTCGCGATCGAGGACCGGGGCATGCAGCCCGTCTTCGACATCCAGACCGACAGCGGCGAATACTTGTCGAACAACATCCGCGTCCACAACTGCTTCATCCTGGCGGTTGAGGACACCATGCCGTCGATCCTCAACTGGTATGTCGAGGAGGGCATGATCTTCAAGGGCGGGTCGGGGTCGGGCATCAACCTCTCGACCATCCGCTCGTCCAAGGAGCAGCTCGGCCACGGCGGCGAGGCCTCGGGGCCGGTGTCGTTCATGCGCGGGGCCGACGCCTCGGCCGGGACCATCAAATCCGGCGGCAAGACCCGTAGGGCAGCCAAGATGGTCGTCCTCAATGTCGACCACCCCGATGTCCGCGACTTCATCTGGTGCAAGGCCCGCGAGGAGCACAAGGCCCGGGTGCTGCGCGACGCCGGGTTCGACATGGACCTGGACGGCCGCGACTCCATCAGCATCCAGTACCAGAACGCCAACAACTCGGTCCGGGTCAACGACGACTTCATGCGCGCCTACGAGGCCGACACCTCCTTCGACCTCAAGGCCGTGCTGGACGGCCGCACGATGGAGTCGCTGCCCGCCCGCGACCTGATGCGCGAGCTCGCCCAGGCCGCCTGGGAGTGCGCCGACCCCGGCATGCAGTACGACACCACCATCAACGACTGGCACACCACGCCGGAATCGGGTCGCATCAATGCGTCCAACCCCTGCTTCACGGGCGAGGCCCTGGTGCACACCGACAAGGGGCTCGTTCGCTTCGACGAGCTGACGCGTCGGGCTGTCGAAGGCGAGACCTTCGGGATCTACACCCACGACGCCACCAACCCCGACGCCCCGGCCGAGACGGTGACGCTCAGCTCGCACGAGGCCGTCATGGTGACCGGAACCAACCCGGTGGTGCGCCTGCGGTTCTCGAACGGTGCCGAGGTTCGCTGCACGCCCAATCACCGCTTCTGGACCGCCAACCGGGACTGGGTCGCCGCTGGGGACCTCGAGACGACCGATCGGGTCCGACTGCTGGACCAGGAGACGCCAGCAACGGCGGCCGAGCGGCGGCTACCCGTCCCGACCGACATCGCCGCCTACGCCTCCAAGGGGGATCGCGCCGGCCCCATGGCGCTGCCGGAGAAGTGGGACGACGACTTCGCCCACCTGCTCGGCTGGCTGGTGGGGGACGGGTCGTTCAGTGGTGACGTGATCTCAGCCATCTACGGCTCGTCCGAGGACCGTGAGGTCATGCTCCCGAGGCACCAGCGGCTGTTCGCTACGCTGAACGGTGGCCGCTCGCCCAAGGCGAGCATGCAGGCCAACGGCACCGTGCAACTCCGCCTGTCTCGCCGGGCGCTGGCCCTGTTCTTCGAGGCCCTTGGTCTCAAGCGGGTGAAGGCAGCCGAGAAGGACGTGCCCTGGTCGATCTTCCAGGCGCCCGAAGAGGCCGTCACCGCCTTCCTCCGCGGGCTGTTCGACGCCGACGGGACGGTGGTCAACGGCGCGACCACACGTTACGTCGGGCTTGCCAGCCGATCCCCTGGCCTCCTGCGTTCAGTCCAGGCGCTGCTCTCCTCGCTCGGCATCGGCGCTCGGATCTACCCCACGGTCAAGGGCGGCCGTGCTGAGTTCTCCTACGTCACCAAGGCCGGCGAGGAGCGATCGTATGTCTCGTCTCCGGGATACGACTTGCGTATCGGCGGAGATGGCATTGATCAGTTCGCCGCCCGAGTTGGCTTCGATCTGCCGAGCAAGACCGCCCGATTG
>DATHIG010000427.1:0-4995 GCA_035490035.1 Actinomycetes bacterium | reverse complement strand
TTCGGGACCGGAAGGGTGGCGAGGCGGCTGATGGAGCGGCGGGCGCTCGGGTCGAGCGGCTTCGAGGTGCCGGTGGTCGGCATGGGGACATCGCGCACGTTCGACGTCCGCGGCCGGGCGGCCGAGGTGACCAGCCGCAGGATCGTCGAGGAGGCGCTGGCGGAAGGTGCGAACCTGTTCGACTCCTCGCCCATGTACGGCGAGGCCGAACGGGTCCTCGGGCTGGCCCTGGACGGGCGGCGCGACCAGGCCATTGTCGCCACCAAGGTCTGGACCCCCGACGACGACCAGGCCGAGCGCCAGGTCAAGGCGTCCCTGGCCTACGCCCACGGCCGCGTCGAGCTGTACCAGGTCCACAACCTGGTCGCCTGGCCGGCTCGGCTCGACCGGCTCGAGCGGCTCCGCGACGAGGGCCTGGTCGATGTCATCGGGGCCACCCATTACGACCCGGCCGCCTTCGGGGAGCTGGCGGCGATGATGCGCAGCGGCCGCATCGGCTTCGTGCAGGTCCCGTACAACCCGCTGGAACGCGAGGTCGAACGGGCCCTGCTGCCGTTGGCCGAGGAGCTGGAGCTGGGCGTGATGCTGATGCGGCCGTTCGGCCGCGGCTCGGTGCTGCGACGCTGGCCGGCCCCGGCCGAGCTGGCCCCGCTGGAGCCCTTCGGGGTCGCGACCTGGCCCCAGGCGCTGCTCAAGTGGGGGTTGTCCGACCCACGTTGCACCGTGTCGATCCCGGCGACCTCCCGACTCGGCCGCATGACCGAGAACGCCGCCGCCGGGGAGCCGCCCTGGTTCGGCCCGGACGAGCGTGACCTGGTGACCCGTCTGGCTACGCGCTCCTAGAAACCGCTACCCTCGGTGGTTCGGGCTCGTCGCCTCGGCACGGCCCGTCGTCTCGGCCCCGCTTCGGAGGAGGATCTCTGCCCGGCTACGCGGCCGCCCTCTCGGGCCTCTCCGACGCCGAGCTGCAACGGCTGCTGGAGCGCCGCCCTGATCTGCTGGTCCCCCCGGCGCCGGCGTCGTTCCCGGAGCTGGCCGGCCGGGCCGGCGCCCCCGTGTCGCTGGCCGCGGCCATGCGCTCCCTCGACCTGGGCGCGCTCCGCCTGGCCGAGCTGCTGGCCGTTGTCGGCCTGCCAACCACCGTGGCCGTGCTGGCCGAGGCGGCCGGGCCGGGGCTCGACCGCGGGCGCCTCCGGGCCGGCCTGGCCGCCCTGGCCGAGCTGGGCATCGCCCTGCCAGGTCGGGACGGGACCATCTCCGGCCCGCCACGGCTGGGGGCGCCGTTCGGCCGACCGGGCGACCTGGGCCCGCCCGTCGCCGAACTGGCCAAGGTCGGGGTGAGCGCCGAGCGGCTGGAGCGCATCCTTGCCAACCTGGGCATGCCGCCGCCGACGGGTGCCGGCAAGGCGGCCCTGGTGCGGGCGGTGAGCGCGGCCCTGGCCGATCCCCGGGTGGTGGCGAGGGCGGCGGCCGAGGCCGACCAGGACGCGACGCGGCTCCTGGACGAGGCCCTGGCTGCGCCGGGTCCGATCACGGTCATGGGGGTCGGCTACGGCCGCTTCGCCGGCTACCCGGACGCAGAGCCGGCCAGCTGGCTGCTGGATCGCGGCCTGCTGCTGCCGGTCACCTACAGCCAGCTGGTGGTGCCGAGGGAGGCTGCCCTCGGCCTGCGCGGCGGCCTGGTCTTCCCGGAATGGCCGGCGCCGCCGCCGATCGAGCCCCTGGACCGGCTCCAGGACGGGCCGGCCAGGGCGGCCGCCGCCGCCACCAGGGCGGTGGTGGCCGCCGAGGGCGTCTGCGCCCGGCTCGACCGCGAGCCGCTGGCGCTGGTCCGGGCCGGCACCGTCGCCGTTCGCGACCTCAGGCGGCTGGCCCGTGACCTCGGCCTGGCCGACGAGGAGCTCGCCCTGGTGGTCGACCTGCTGGTCGAGGCCGGCATGCTTGCGGTCGGCGGCCCGTTCGGCCAGCGGTCCCTCGGTCTGCGACCAGAGGCCGACGCCTGGCTGGCCGCTCCACGGGCCCGCCGCTGGGCCGACCTGGCCGCCGCCTGGCGCGCCGCCGACCTGGCCGTCGAAGACCACCTCGTCACCCGCCAGGGCCCAGCCTCCAAGGACGCCACCGCCGATCGCGCCCGCCCCCTCGCCGGCCGCCGCCTGGCCGCCGCCGCGGCCCGCCGCCGCAGCCTCCTCGAGGCCCTCACCACCCTCCCGGCCCAGGCCGCCGCGCGCGACACCCTGGCCGCGCTGCTGGCCTGGCGGCAGCCGATGGCCTGGCCGCCGGCGCTTCGGGGAGCTCAGGATCCGGCTGGGGCCGGGATCGACGAGCTGGAGGCGACCGTCCGGGCAGTGCTGGACGCGGCCACCTTCCTGGGGGTGGCCGTGGCCGAGGGGGGTCGGGCCCAGGCTGGGCTGGCCGCTGACGGGTGGGTGGCCGGCGCGGGGCCCGCGGTGCTGGCCGAGGCGGCCGCGTCCGTGCTGCCCGACGGGTCCGACCGGTTCCTGGTCGCCGGGGACCTGACCGTCGTCGCGCCAGATGGGCTGGCGCCCGGGGTCGAGACCCGGCTTGCCGGCCTCGCCGACCGCGAGACGGCCGGGTCGGGGACCTGGCGCGTCCACGAGGCAAGCCTGCGCCGGGCGTTCGACGAGGGGCGGTCGGCCGACGAGGTGCTGGACTTCCTGCGCCGGCACTCCTCGACCCCGCTGCCCCAGGCGCTCGAGTACCTGGTCGCGGAGGCGGCCCGCCGGCATGGGCGGCTCCGGGTGGGTGGGGCCGCGACCTACCTGCGCGGTGACCCTGCCCTGGTCACCGGGGCGGTCCGCTCGGCGGCGGGCCGGCGGCTCGGGCTGCGCGAGCTCGCCCCCGGGGTGGCCGTCACCGGCCGCAGCCAGGCGGAGCTGCTGGCCGTGCTGCGCAAGGCCGGGGAGGCGCCGCTGGCCGAGGGGGCGGACGGCAGCCCCCGGCCCGAGGGCCTCCGGCCGGTGCGCCACGCCCAGCGGCCGGCCCCCGACCGGCTCGGGCGCGCCGCCCCGGCCAGCAACGGGCGTGACGGCCACGGCTCCCCCGAGGCCGACCCGGCCGCCGCGGTCGCCCGCCTCAGGGGCCGGCGCCCGGTCCAGGCCGCGACCGGTACGGACCAGAGGACGGCGCGTGGCTGACGGAGCCCTGATCGTCCAGAGCGACCGCAGCGTGCTGCTCGAGGTCGACCACCCGCGGGCCGACGCGGCCAGGACGGCCATCGCGCCCTTCGCCGAGCTGGAGAAGAGCCCCGAGCACGTCCACACCTACCGGTTGACCCCGCTCGCCCTCTGGAACGCCCGGGCCGCCGGCCTGACGCCAGCGCAGGTCACCGCCGCCCTGCAGGAGCACTCCCGCTACCCGGTGCCGCCGGGGCTGCTCAGCGACCTGGTCGAGACCATGGGCCGCTACGGCCGCCTGGTCCTGCTGGCCGACACGGACGGCCGCCTGGTGCTCGTCTCCCGCGACCCGGCCGTGCTCGAGGAGGTCGTCCGTGCCCGCAAGGTCGCCCCGCACCTGGGCGAGCGCCTGGCCCCCGACCGGGTCGAGGTGCCGCTGGGCGAGCGGGGGCGGCTCAAGCAGGCCCTGCTCGCCCTCGGCTGGCCCGCCGACGACCAGGCCGGCTACGTCGAGGGCGCCCCGCTCCCGGTCGCGCTGCTGGAAGCCAGCGCCGCCACCGGCGTCCGGTTCGACCTCCGCCGCTACCAGCGGGAGTCGGTCGCCGCCTTCGCCGCCGCCGGGTCGGGGGTGATCGTGCTGCCCTGCGGGGCCGGCAAGACCCTCGTCGGCATCGGGGCCATGGCCGCGGTCGGCGCCCGCACCCTGATCCTGGTGACCTCGACCCTGGCCGCCCGGCAGTGGCGCGACGAGCTGCTCGCCCGCACCAACCTCGAGCCGGCACAGGTGGGGGAGTACTCGGGCGCCCGCAAGGAGATCGCCCCGGTCACCATCGCCACCTACCAGGTGCTGGTCGCGCGGCGCGGGGGCCGCCACGCCCACCTGGACCTGCTCGGCCTCCAGGACTGGGGCCTGATCGTCTATGACGAGGTCCACCTGCTGCCGGCCCCGGTGTTCCGCATGACCGCCGAGATCCAGGCCAGGCGCCGGCTCGGCCTGACCGCCACCCTGGTCCGCGAGGACGGGCGCGAGGCCGACGTGTTCAGCCTGATCGGGCCCAAGCGCTATGACGTGCCCTGGCGCGACCTGGAGGCCCAGGGCTGGGTGGCGGCCGCCGACTGCGTCGAGGTCCGGGTCGACCTGACCGACGAGGAGCGGATGGACTACGCCCTGGCCGAGCCGGAGGAGCGGTACCGGCGGGCGGCGACCGCCCGATCCAAGCTGCCGGTGGTCGCCAGCCTGGCAACCGCCCACCTGGCCGACCGGGTGCTGGTCATCGGCCAGTACCTGGACCAGCTGCGGACCCTCGGCGAGCTGCTGGACGCCCCGGTCATCACCGGCGACACCCCGGTCAAGGAGCGCGAGGGGCTGTTCGCCGCCTTCCGGACCGGGGAGCTCGGCCGGCTGGTCGTCTCCAAGGTGGCCAACTTCTCCATCGATCTTCCAGAGGCCAACGTGGCCATCCAGGTCTCCGGCACCTTCGGCAGCCGCCAGGAGGAGGCCCAGCGGCTCGGCCGCATCCTGCGCCCCAAGGCCGACGGCGGCCGGGCCCGCTTCTACACCGTGGTCAGCCGCGACACCAACGACACCGAGTACGCCCAGCGCCGCCAGCGCTTCCTCGCCGAGCAGGGCTACGCCTACCAGCTGATCGACGCCAGCGAGATCCTGGCGACCCGCACCTGACCACGGGACCCGACTGCGGGACCCGACCGTGGCAGCTGTGGACAATCGGGAACGCCCACCGCTTCGGTCGGCTACGCTCCCCCACGTCCGGTCCGGTCGCTGGTGTTCTCGGCGAGCAGCCGGAACCGTGCCGCGGCTTCCCCCCAGACATGCTCCAGGTACTCGCGCACCGCCGCGATG